>JAAZCF010000279.1 GCA_012513425.1 Bacteroidales bacterium | reverse complement strand
CATAATACACCTTATACGAAATTAAAAAATGGAGCCTAAAGCTCCATTTTTTAATAACTTTTTTTAAATTGCTAAGCGTAAATTCAGTGCTTTTACAACTTTAATCACAGTATCAAAACTAGGGTTAACATCACCAGAAAGTGCTTTATAAAGACTTTCTCGGCCTAAGCCTGTATCTCGTGATAATTGAGCCATTCCTTTAGCTTTTGCAATGTTACCTAAAGCCTTTGCAATGAATGCGGCATCGCCATTAGATTCTTCAATACATGCTTGTAAGTAAGCCTGCATATCATCCTCTGTTTTAAGATGCTCAGCACTGTCCCATTTGCGAAGTTTAATAGCCATTTATAGCTCCTCCTCTAAATCTTGTGCCAATTGCAGGGCAAGTTTTATATCTTTACTTTGCGTAGACTTATCTCCGCCTGCTAAGAGAATAACAACCCTTTGCCCTTGCTTGCAGTAATAAATCCTATAGCCTGGCCCAAAGAAGAAACGTAATTCAGAAACACCTTCACCGACCGGCTCAGTATCTCCAAAGTTTCCATCTTCAACCCGATCAATTCGGACTTGTATGCGTCTTTTTGCCTGCTGGTCTTTTAACTTGGTGAACCAGTCATCAAAGACTTCAGTGGTATATATTGAGTACATAAGTAGAATGTATCCTATAGGATACATTTATGCAAGAAATAAACTTGATATTTGGGGCTCGAAACGGTGATGTTAGAACCCATTCAAAATGTCTATATTCTCACCAATAAAAATGTCTAGTTTATGATGGTTTAGCCATCATGGACTGGATATGAAATATAGATGCTGATCACTATGTCTGACAAAGAAATTCAACGTCTTGCTGTTCTGCAAGACGTTCGAGATCAACGTATTACACAAGTCCGTGCTGCTGAAATTCTCAATCTTTCAACCCGTCAAATTACCCGGTTATTACAAAAGCTCAATCAAGATGGTGTCTCAGGTATGGCGCATGCCAGTCGTGGTCAACCAGGTCATCGTCGCCATGATGACTTGTTAAAATCAAAGTGCCTTTCCATTATTTCTGAACATCTGCTGGGATTTGGACCCACCTTGGCCCATGAGAAGCTCAGCAGCATATTTGACCTGAATATCCCGGTAGAAACGCTTCGGCGCTGGATGACGGCCAATGGGCTCTGGATTCCGCGATCCAAGCGTCTTAAACGCCCATATCAGCCTCGATATAACCGTGATTGCTTCGGTGAGCTGATCCAGATTGATGGCTCATATCATGACTGGTTCGAAGGACGCGCTGCTAAGTGCTGTTTATTGGTGTATATCGATGATGCCACTGGAAAGCTGTTGCATCTGCGCTTCTGTGAGGCGGAAACGACCTTCGATTATATGCTTTCGACTAGAGCCTACATTGAGCAATACGGCAAGCCTCTGGCCTTTTATAGCGATAAACACTCGGTCTTCCGAGTGAATCAGAAATCGAGCCAGGACAGCAAGATCACGCAATTTGGCCGGATTCTGAATGAGTTAAACATTGATATTATCTTTGCCAACTCACCACAGGCCAAAGGTCGCGTAGAACGCGCGAATAGAACCCTTCAAGACCGTTTGATCAAGGAGATGCGTCTGGAAGGCATCAGTTCAATTGCCGAAGCCAATGCCTGGCTACCCTGCTTTATTGAGCAGTTCAATCAGAAGTTCGCCAAATGTGCGCGAAACTCAAAGAATTTACATCGACCATTAACCGAATCTGATGCTGAGCTGGAGGATATTTTTACTTGGCAGGAACCGCGTAAGGTCACGAAGAACCTGACCATCACTTATGACAAGTGTATTTATATGCTTGAGCCAACAGAGCTAAATCATAAGCTTGTTGGGCAATACATTTCATTTCTGGAGTACCCGGATGGCACTGTGGCGATCATGCATGAAGGACGGAAGATCAACTATAGTGTCTTCAATAAACTGGCTGGACTACAGCAGAATGAAGTGGTTGAGAATAAAAGATTAGGCTCGGTTCTGGCGCATATCCAGCAACAGCATGAAGAGTTGGAAAAACAAAATAAACGTTCCCGTCTCAGGAAAAGTATGCCGAGTCGTAAAGCTCAGAAAGCTGTTATTGAACAAAGAAATTTAAATCCTGTGCTTGACTCTTGCAGTTAAAAACAGGACATTTTAAATGGTTTATCGCATAGACATTTTAATTGGTGAATAACAGAGAGTTGTAACTCCAAAATAGAAATGTCCGGTTTCTCCAAAGTAAAAATGTCCGCTTTTAGAATATGCACTTTTGCAATTTCGTTAGCGGACGGTTTGATATGTTGGTGTCTATGTCGGATAAAGAACTTAAACGATTGTCGGTCT
>JAAZCF010000278.1 GCA_012513425.1 Bacteroidales bacterium | reverse complement strand
GAGCATGACCTATCGAAACCTCTGCCAAATGCGGAATGGTTTGATAGAAATAATGTAGGTTTTCAAGGCTGAGGTCATGGCCGGCATTTATCAGCAAACCACATTCATGAGCTTTAATCGCAGCCTTGCGGAATGGTTCGATAGCTGTGTGAGGATTTACCGGGAATTGCTTAGCGTATTCAAATGTGTAAAGTTCTATTCTGTCGCAGCCACAATCTGCAGCATTTTCTATCATTCTTTCGTCTGGATCTACAAAAATCGAGCAACGAATGCCATTTGAATGAAATTTCTCACATACATCTCGAAGAAAAGCCTTATTTTTGATAGTATCCCAGCCGGCATTTGAAGTAATTGCATCCACAGCATCTGGCACCATTGTTACCTGAGCAGGTTTTACCTGCATTACAAGGTCAACGAACTCCAAAGTAGGGTTTCCTTCAATATTGAACTCAGTGGAGAGAACTTCTTTAAGAGAAAAAACATCTTCGTAACGAATATGTCTGGCATCCGGTCTTGGATGCACTGTAATTCCTTGCGCACCAACTTTTTCACAAAACAAAGCAGCAGCCACCACATCAGGGTTATTACCGCCTCTTGCGTTGCGAATCGTCGCAATTTTGTTGATATTTACACTTAGCCTTGTCATATAGAATGCAAATTTATAAAATATTTAGCAAAATAACCTGTGAATTGGTACATTTGAAAATTGAAATAATAAATTAATACTTTTAATGAAGATAGCTCTCTATACAAGAAAGGGTTCACAAATTGACAACCCTAAGTTAAGTTATCTGGAACAAAGACTTCGCGACCTTAATGACGACATTTTTTATTGTAGTAAAGATGATATACCTTCTTCATTGGAAGACACAGACTTGGTTCTTTCACTTGGGGGAGACGGCACATTCCTTGAGGCTGTTGCTTTCTTGAAAGATCGTCAAAAACCTATTGCCGGAATCAATTTCGGCAAATTGGGCTTTTTAACTACAGCTAAGATTGATGATGGCGACAATAAATGGATTGAAGACCTTGCCAAAGGCTCTTATAATATTGAAAACCGTCTTTTATTACAAGCCGAAGGAGATTCATTGCCAAGCAATTTACACCCTTACTGCTTGAATGAGTTTTCTCTTCTCAGACAGAAATCTATAATGAACATCAGTGTAAGTGTTGATGGAAAGTCTCTTCCTTCTTATTGGGCAGATGGGTTGTTGGTAGCCACTCCAACAGGAAGCACTGCCTATGCTTTGAGCATTGGAGGCCCTGTAATTATTCCTTCTGCGAGTTGTTTGATTATTTGCCCATTCGCCCCACACAATTTAAATATCAGGCCAATTGTCGTCAGTTCTGATTCAATTATTGATATCAAGTTCACTAGTAATGACGGCACTGCAAGAATGGCAATGGACAACCACTCTTGCGACATAAACTCTGGCAGCACAATTCGCTTAAAAAAAGCACCATATTATGCCAGATATGTGTCATTGAGAGACATGAGCTTTATTGATGCTCTCAGAGACAAACTAATGTGGGGAGAAGATATTAGAAACTCAATTTGATAAATATGATTCCACAACATGTGTCCATAATAATGGATGGTAATGGGCGTTGGGCCCAACAAAAAGGCAATAAGAGACTTTTCGGCCATAATGCAGGCATAGAAAGTGTAAGATCTTGCACTGAATTTGCTGTTGAAAAAGGCATCAAATACCTAAGTCTCTACACATTTTCAGAAGAGAATTGGAATCGTCCGCAAGAAGAAGTTGAAGGACTGATGAATCTGATGATGGGCGCTATAAAAGCCGAAGAAGAAACTTTTATGAAAAATGGCGTAAGATTTATGACCATCGGCAACAGGCAAAGACTATCCGGCCAACTAATTGAAGAGATTGAAACGCTTGAAAAAAAGTCTGAAAACAATAACCGACTTTGGTTGATACTAATGCTCAGTTACAGTGGGAAATGGGATATACTACAAGCAGTGAATAAATATAAGGAACAATTATTATCCGGCAAGCTCAGCGGAGAAAAGCCTTTGGACTACAGTCAATTTGAAAACTTTCTGGCGACCTCTGGAATCCCTGACCCAGACCTTCTTATCCGCACAGGCGGAGAGCATCGCATCAGCAATTATATGCTTTGGCAATGTGCCTACAGCGAATTTTACTTCTGTGATGTGCTTTGGCCTGATTTTCGCAAAACCACTTTTCAAGCCGCCCTCGACAGCTTTGAAAATAGAAATCGAAGGTATGGTAATATAAATTAATAATTGTACATTTGCGCCTTATAGATTTTTCGGATGAAATATTTCAGAACTTTTCTTTTTATACTTTCCCTCATTCCAGTTCTAGCTAATGCTCAGACAGGAAATGGCATCATAGTAGACTATTCCAATCCCAAAACATACATTATTGGCGGAGTTTCTGTAGAAGGCACCAATTATCTCAATCCTGATCAAATTGTAGCTCTCACAGGGATGTCTGCCGGGCAATCAATCACAGTACCTAGCGACGAAGTTTCTTCTATCGTCAAAAGGCTTTGGCTTCAAAGATATTTTTCAAATGTTGCTTTGTATGTCGACTCTCTTTCAGCTTCTGCTGACACGGCTTTTTTCAAAATGAAAATCGTGGAAAGGCCAAGAGTGTCTGCTTGGGATTTCAGTGGCATCAAAAACAGCGAGAAAGACGAGCTCAAAGAGAAACTCAGTCTGCGTCGTGGAGGCGAATTGTCAGACTATATTGTCACAAGTTCTATCGGCGTTATTAAGGACTATTTCAAAGAAAAAGGTTTCCTTAACACAGCTGTAGATGTGCAGCAAGAACAAGACACTGTCATAAACAATGCTGTCAGAGTCAATTTTGCTATAAATAAAGGTCCAAAAATCAAAATCAAAGAAATTAACTACGATGGTATTGAGGGTATCAATACTTTCAAGCTTGACAGATCTATGAAAAAGACTAAGTCTGCCAAGTGGTATAACTTATTATCAAGTAAAAAATTTAACGAAAAAGAGTACGATAACGACAAGTCAACCCTTATTGATGCTTTCAATGAACTAGGTTATCGCGATGCTAAAATCATTCAAGACTCTATCTACACCATGCCAGATGATAGTTCGAAGTTGGGCATACTGTTCAATATTGATCAAGGAAAGCGATACTATTTCCGCAATATTTCATGGACAGGAAATTCTATCTATGGAGCTGAAGACCTAAATCAGGTTCTGAAAATCAAGAAAGGTGATATCTATGATATTGTCACTCTCAATGAGAGGCTCTATGGCGGCGGAAAAGAAGGGGAATTGACCATTTCCACATTGTTTAGAAATAATGGTTACTTATTTTTCAATGTGACTCCTGTTGAAACCAACATTGTTGAGGATTCTGTTGATGTTGAGATAAGAATAGTAGAGGGAAAGCAAGCCACATTTAACAATGTAGTCATCAGCGGTAACAATGTCACTAATGAGAATGTGATTCGTCGCGCAGTATACACACGTCCTGGTTATCTCTATCGTCAAACAGATTTTGAGCGTTCTATTCGTGAGCTTGGGACAATGACAAACTTTGACGCTGAGAAAATCACTCAGCAAGGCACAGGATGGAACCTTTCGCCAAACGTATTGGACAATACAGTTGACATATCTTTTAATGTTGAAGAAAAAGCGAATAGTCAATTAGAGCTATCTGGCGGCTGGGGAGCAGGCATGTTTGTAGGTACTGTCGGCATCAATTTTAGTAATTTCTCCACACGAAATATGTTCGACCTTGATGCTTGGAAACCAGTTCCACTAGGAGACAACCAAACTCTCGCGTTCCGTTATCAGACTAATGGTTCTTACTACACTGCAATTTCCGGCTCATTTATGGAACCCTGGTTGTTTGGTAAAAAACCTACTTCGCTGAGCCTCTCCGCATATTTCACAAGGCAAACAAACTCATACATATCAACCTATTATCAAGTGCTGAACAATGACCAGTTCATGGAAGTATCCGGAGCGTCAGTATCATTGGGAAGTCGCTTGAAATGGCCAGATAACTATTTTGTGCTTTACCACACATTAAGTTGGCAGACTTATACTCTCCAAGATTGGAATTACTATTTCATTTTCTCTAATGGTAAATCACATAACATAAACTATACGCTGACATTGGCCAGAAACTCAACTGACCAAACCATATATCCACGCACCGGTTCTGATATTTCCTTCGGGATGCAATTAACTCCTCCATACTCATTGATGCGCAAGAATGTTGCTAAAGACTTTGATTACAATAGTCTATCCGATGCGGATCATTATAAATGGATTGAGTACAACAAATGGACTCTCAAAGCCAGCAACTTTATTACCCTCGCAGGTGACTTTGTACTAATGACACGAGCTCAGTTTGGATATTTGGGGTTCTACAATAGGAACTGGGGCTATTCTCCATTTGAAGGTTTCTTGGTCGGTGGTGATGGTATGTCCGGCTATAGCACCTATGGTCAAGACATCATCTCATTGAGAGGTTATGAAAACTACTCTCTTACTCCTACCGAGGATGGGGCGTATAATGGTAATTTGTATGACAAATTTACGGTTGAACTTCGCTACCCTATCATGCTACAGCCACAATCCACCATTTATGCATTACTCTTTGCTGAAGGAGGTAATTGCTGGGCTGATATCAATAATTTCAACCCATTCCAAATCAAGCGCTCAGCCGGTGCAGGCCTTAGAATATTCCTTCCAATGATTGGTTTACTTGGCGTTGATTGGGGATACGGCTTTGATTCATCAGCAGAACGTAAAGGTCAATTCCATTTTATGATTGGACAAGAATTTTAAAACATTAGAAACATGAAAAAGATTGCATTATCCATTTGTCTGGCACTCGCAGCTTCCATTGGTCTGCAAGCCCAAAGTGTATGTTACATCAACACTGAAGATATTTTGGCTTCTGTTCCAGAATACCAATCAGTTCAAGCCGATTTAAACGATTTGGCAGAGAAATATCGTGCTACTATTGAGTCAGAGTACGACGATATTAATGCCTTATATAAAGATTATCAGAATAAGAAAGCCTCTCTTTCTGCAAGTGAGCGTCAACAAAGAGAAGATGAAATAATTACTAAAGAAAAAGCGCTGAAGACTAAACAAAATACCTTTTTTGGAGAAGATGGTGTGATGGCGAACAAGTCTGAAGAACTTCTCGCTCCTATCAAGACTAAGCTTCAAAACGCAATTGATGCAGTTGCATACAAAAACAATTGTTCAATGATTATTGACCTTGCAGTCACAACAGGCATTGTCTTCAAAAACGATAGATACGACTTAACACAACAAACAATTGAATATTTAAATAGAAAATAAAGAAAATGAAAAAACTTACTCTCATTTTGATCTTCGCTGCATTAGCAACAACAGGTGCATTCGCACAGAAATTTGGACACATCAACACTGCCGAGCTTGTACCTCTTATGACAGAAACTGACTCAGCCAGAGTGCAATTGGAAGCCTACCGAGTTGAACTAGTTGACGAGATGGACGCGATGCAAACTGAATACAATACCAAATTAAACACTTACCAACAAAAGTTAGCCACTTGGACTGATGCAATCAAAACATCAAAAGAGACAGAGCTTCAAGAAATTGTACAGCGTCTTCAGCAATTTCAACAAACTGCTCAAACTGACCTTAACAACATGGAACAAACTTTGATGACACCAATTTATCAGAAAGCTCAAGAAGCCATTAATAAAGTTAGTAAAGCCAACAACTTGGTATATGTTTTTGATACATCATCAGGAGCTATTATTTACACAGACGAAACACAAACAATTAATCTTCTTTCTCTTGTTAAACAAGAGTTGAACATTCCTGCAGAAAAAGTAGCACCAACACAACTAACATCGGAATAAAACCAATTTTTATTATATCATGCAACACAAAGTGATCGACACAAAAGATGTCGTTATCAGATTTGCGGGAGACTCCGGCGACGGAATGCAGCTAACTGGCACCTTGTTTGCAGACGCTTCGGCTCTATATGGGAATGAAATCTCAACATTCCCCGACTACCCCGCAGAAATTCGCGCCCCTCACGGCACAGTTTCCGGGGTTTCCGGTTTTGAAGTCCATATAGGTAGTGGTGAAGTAACCACTCCTGGCGACTTCTGCGACGTATTGGTAGCTATGAATCCGGCTGCACTTAAGGCAAATGCTAAATGGGCCAAGCCAACTGCTTCCATTATCGTTGATACCGACACATTTGACGAGCAAGGTCTGCAAAGAGCAGGTTTTGCTACTTTGGATCCCGCAACTGAGCTTCACATTGAAGACAGGAACATTATCTATTCACCTATCACTACTCTAACAAAAGAGAGTTTGAAGGATTCCGGACTTGATGCAAAAAGCATAGTCCGTTCAAAGAACATGTTTACCCTTGGTATGTGTTTCTTTATGTTCAATAGGCCTCTTGAATATACCTATGCCTATTTAAACAAGAAATTCAGCAAAAAGCCTCATTTGATTGAGCCTAACAAAAAAGTTTTGTTTGATGGTTATAACTATGCAAGCAATATCCATGCAATAGCCAATACATATACTATTGCACCGGCCAAACAAGAAAAAGGCACATATAGAAACATTAATGGCAACCAGGCTACTGCTTGGGGATTGATTGCTGCTGCACAAAAAAGTGGACTTCAACTATTCTGCGGCTCATACCCTATCACCCCAGCTACTGCCATACTTGAAGAACTTGCTATTCACAAGAGCCTTAATGTCAAAACTATGCAGGCAGAAGATGAAATAGCAGGTATTTGTACTGCTATTGGTGCTGCTTATGCAGGAGACTTTGCTGTAACATCGACTTCAGGTCCCGGTCTCAGTTTGAAATCAGAGGCTCTGGGCTTAGCAATGATTACTGAACTACCACTCGTTGTAATTGACGTTCAAAGAAGTGGCCCTTCTACAGGTATCCCTACCAAGACTGAACAAACAGACCTCGATCAAGCTCTATATGGCAGAAATGGTGAATGTCCGGTATGTGTAGTTGCTGCTCACTCTCCTTCCCATTGCTTTGATGCTGCCTTTACTGCATCAAAATTGGCTTTGGAGCATATGATGCCGGTAGTTCTTCTTTCTGAAGGATTTATTGCCAACGGCAGTGAACCTTGGAATATTCCTTCAATGACTGACTATCCTGCCATCAATCCACCTTTCATAAAAGAATGCGAAGGACAGTTCAAACCTTTCGAGCGTGACTGCAAGACTTTGGTTCGCAAATGGGCTGTTCCCGGAATAAAAGGTCTTGAGCATCGCGTAGGCGGCTTGGAAAAGAATCCAGCAGGTGTTATTTCTTCCGATCCAGACAACCATGAGATGATGGTAGGCCTCAGAGCAGACAAAATAGCTCGAGTTGCTGAAAGTCTCCCTGAATTAAAGGTCATCGGTGATAATAATGGAGATGTGTTGGTAGTTGGTTGGGGTGGAACTTTCGGTCATCTTTATAGTGCTGTTAATATACTATTTGCAGAAGGTAAGAAAGTCGGCCTGGCTCATTTCGACTTTATCAACCCACTTCCAAAGAACACCGAAGAAATATTCTCTTATTTCAAGAAGATTATTGTATGCGAGCTTAACAGTGGTCAATTTGCAGATTATCTGAGAGCAAAACTGCCTCAATTCAAATATTTGCAATATAATAAAGTGCAAGGACAGCCTTTCATTGTGAAAGAGCTTGTTGATGCTGTAAATAATATTCAATAGGAGGAGTGTCAATGAAATATACAGCACAAGATTTTAAGAGCAACCAAGAGGTGCGTTGGTGTCCAGGTTGCGGTGACCATGCGGTTTTGGCGGCTCTTCAAAGAGCCCTTCCGATGGTTAGTGAGGCTCTTGGCATTGACAAAGAGCGCATTATATTTGTGTCAGGAATTGGTTGTTCATCAAGACTTCCATACTATATGAATACTTATGGATTCCATAGTATTCATGGTCGTGCCACAGCTATTTCCACCGGTATTAAAGTAGCGAATCCCGAACTTTGCGTATGGCAAGCTTGCGGTGATGGAGATGCTTTGGCTATAGGCGGCAACCATTTCATACATGCTATTCGTAGAAATGTTGATATAAATATTGTTCTTTTCAACAACCAAATCTATGGTTTGACTAAAGGTCAATATAGTCCTACTTCTAAGTTAGGTGCTATCACCAAAACTTCTCCTTATGGCACTGTAGAAAATCCTTTCACTCCGGGCATGTTGGTGCTTGGAGCAAGCGGTACTTTCTTTGCTCGTGGTTTGGACTCAGACATAAACCTCAACCAAGAGATTTTTGTTGAAGCTGCAAAACATAGTGGTACATCAGTCTGCGAGATGCTTACCAATTGTCTGATTTTCAACGATGGCGCTCACTCTGCTTTTGCCGCACGCGAGACTCGTGCCGACAGTACTATTACTTTGCGCGATGGCAAAAAAATGATATTCGGTAAAGACAGTAACAAAGGCTTAATGATTAAAGATGGTAAGCTTGTGGTGGCTACAATAGGTGAAAATGGTATCAGTGAAGATGACATCTTGACTCATCATGTAGATAGCTTGGATAGTAGTTTGCAAAGCCAGCTTATCAACATGAAATATCCGGACATGCCTGTTGCTTTAGGAGTAATCCGCAATGTTGCAGCATCTACTTATGATGCCAATGTACAGCAGCAAGTTGATGAAGTTTCAGCCAAATCGAAGATCCACAATATGGATGATTTGTTATCCAGTGGTTCTACCTGGCAAGTTTAATACAAAAAGAAGCCCTCGCGGGCTTCTTTTTTTTAAAGCATTTTTTATATTTGTGTCACAAAGGGGTATTAGCTCAGTTGGTAGAG
>JAAZCF010000277.1 GCA_012513425.1 Bacteroidales bacterium | reverse complement strand
TTATATGGATGGCCTTTTGGGAAAAGAGCTTTACTCATGATGCCGTTCATCTGACCATAAGCGTTATTGATTTCAGTTTGACGCTTTTCGTTGCAAATAACATCAATTTCACGCTCTAGACCTGGCTGTGTAACAGTATTGATGAAGAATCCCATACGGTCAGACTCCATCCACAATATCTTCTCCAGGGCATTACGAGGAACAGCTTCGTAATAGATGGTGTAGTCATTACTTGTACCACCATTGAAATCACCACCCATAGATGCAATTTCTGTAAAGAAAGCATTACGAGGAAGGTTTTCAGAACGTTGGAAAAGCATATGCTCAAAGAAATGGGCAAAACCTGTCTTTCCTTCTTTTTCTCTGGCACTTCCGACATGGAAGGTGATTGCTTGGGCAACTACAGGGTCACTATGATCCTCATGAAGTACAACTTTTAACCCATTGTCAAGAGTGTACTCTTCGTAGTTGATTGTAAGTTTGTCGCTTTTCTGATTATTACATGAAGAAAGTGACAGCACTGCCGCTAAACCAAAGGCAAATGCTTTAATAATAGTTGATTTCATTAAGTTGTATTAAAATGTTCTTATAATACAAATGTAAAAAAATATATATAAACTTTATCCATTATTATCAACCAAAGCTTGTGATATATTGATAATAAAGTCTCCCATTTGCTCAATGCTATCCATCAGTTCCAGAAAGAGATAACTATCGAAATATGATAACTCGTTATCTGCTATCGACTTTAATTCACTTTCTCTTACTTCATTTCTATATGCATTAATATCAATTTCTGCATTAATTGCATTATTAATATTCTTTATGTGATGGCGGTTAGCAAGGTTCCATATCATTGATTCATAAGCTCTTCCAATCAATTTACCCATAATGGACACTTTAGCTTTATGTTCCTCGCTGAGTTGCTGTCCAGAATTAATCGAGCGCGCAATCAATCTGCTTATGGACTCGCCACTGTCGCCAAGAGATTCCATTTCTCCGGCAATACGATAGTTGGCCAGTAAATGTTTATTTGAATCTGCACTAAGAGCCGAACGGTCCAACTTGTTCAAGAAAGACAAAATTTCATATTCTATACGATCGGAAATTTCTTCATAATCAACTAATTTGACACGCAGTGGCTCAAATTTGTCTTTATCATCGCAAACTGAAATGGCTGATTGAATGTAATCCATACCTTTTTTCATTATTTCCCCAAAATGTAAAATCTCTTTATCCACCTCAGGAATAGCTAATTCAGGTATGGATACAAGGCCGGCATTCAGATAAACCAGTTTGCCAGGTTTTTCTTCATTTTTAGTTCGAATAATCCTACAAACCAGTTTTTCAATTTGCGGAATAAACCATATCAAGAGCGATGTATTAATAAGATTAAACATTGTATGCAACAGAGCCACACTGAACAAATATGAAGTTTGTCCTCCTGCATTCAATCCTAATATATCTGTCAGCGACAATATGGTTGAAACAAGTGGTTTGAACAAAGCTACTGCCCAGACAACTCCGAATAAATTGAAAACTGTATGAGCCAGAGCGGCTCTTTTGGAAGCGGTGTTTCCCATTAATGCAGCAATATTGGCAGTAATTGTAGTACCGATATTTTCACCAAGCACCATCGCCGCAGCCATGTCAAACCCAATCCACTGCATATTCAGAAAGATTAAAGTTAAGGCAATAGTCGCACTAGAAGATTGCAGAACTAAAGTCAGAATTGCACCTATAAGAACGAAGAGCAGAACTGAATAAACGCCATAACCTGAGAAATTCTGCACAAAAGATAAAATTTCAGGAGACCCACTCAAATCCGGCACTGAACTTTTCATAAAACTCAAACCCAAGAACAAAAGAGAAAAGCCGATAATTCCCC
>JAAZCF010000276.1 GCA_012513425.1 Bacteroidales bacterium | reverse complement strand
ATCCACAACTCATCTGCAGTGCGGAGTGCAGTGTCAAGGTCATGAGTGGAAATAAGCACTGTTTTTTCTTGGTCATGTGCCAATGAAGCCAGCAATTCCATAATTTCTATTTTACTTGTGATATCCAAAAAAGCAGTCGGTTCATCCAAAATAATAATCGGACATTCTTGAGCAAGTGTCTTTGCTATCATGATTTTTTGCCTTTCACCATCGCTAAGTTCAGAAACATAATTGGAAATATCGCCTCTATATCCGCAAGCTGCAATAGCCCTATTTATTACATCAATGTCATTTTCATCCAATTTACCGAAATAACCGGTATAAGGATAACGGCCCAAAGACACCAGGTCAAAAATGTTCAAACCACTTCCAGTTATTTTTTCAGTCAGCACCACTCCCACCATTGTAGCAATTTCAGCTTGGGAATAGCTGTGCAAAGATTTGCCGCAGATTTCTATTTCGCCTCGCAGCGGCTTAATAAAGCCGCATAAGGTCTTCATCAGAGTAGATTTTCCGGAACCATTCGGCCCCAGCAGACAACATAGTCTGCCGTTTTCAAGCTCAAGATTCAAATTTGAAGACACGACCTTCTTCTGCCCTTTTCTCAAAGAGTAGCCTATCTGCAAAGAAGATGTCTTAATAGCTATCATGGTTAGTTGAAATAATGCAGGTTTTTTCGATTCATTATTACATAGATAATTATAGGCGCACCCACCAACGAAACCACTGCATTAAGTGGCAGAGGGCTGCTGGAGTCCGGGAGAATAGTCAGAAGGTTGCACAGCAGAGCTATGCCTGCCCCGCAGAAAAGAGTTAATGGCAGCAAATGTTTGTGATCACTTGATCCAAGCAGTAATCTGGCAATGTGAGGCACTGCCAATCCTATAAAGGCTATAGGTCCGCAAAATGCAGTAGCTGTAGCTGTGAGCAAACCAGTGCAAAGTAATATTTTCAATCGAGTGCTTTTTATGTTTACTCCGAGGTTGGCAGCATATCTTTCTCCTAGCAATAAAGCATTCAAAGGCTTGATTAGCAGCAATGACACAACCAGCCCAAAGATGGCAAATGCAGCAAAATATGGCAGTTTTTCAAGTGATACACTGGAAAAATCACCCATTCCCCACATTACATATTGATGAACTTTATCACTACTGGCCCTGAAATTCAAAATGGAAATTACTGAAGAAGCCAGATACCCTATCATAATACCAATTATCAGCAACATCACATTGTTGCGAACTTTATTGGCAAATACGATTAATACGAGTAAAACTATGGCAGCTCCTACAAAGGCAGCAATAATATTTGCAACATAATTGGTTGTTGTAAAATAGAGCATTACGAATGCAACGCCCAAGTTAGCACCATCACTTACACCCAATATACCGGGACCTGCAAGAGGATTTTTAAAAAGAGTTTGGAGTAGTAATCCACTGACTGCCAAAGAGGCACCTGCAAGCAAAGCCGTTATTGCTTGGGGAAGCCTGGTTTGTAAGATAATATATGTCCAGCTGACTGATTGTCCTTCACTGCCGAATAAAATGGCAAAGACATCTTTTATAGGAATATGAACTGAGCCAAAAGCAATATTTGCCGCAAAAAGCAATAATAAAGCAATTATAATCAGATAATATCTACAGCCTGGCTTCATCTTAATTCTTGTAGGATATCATCTCTGTTATGGATTCTTTCTTGCCTCTCTTATTGTAGCTTTCGCTTTTTACAACTCCTCGCCCAGGAACAATCCATTGCTTTTGAAACAGTTTTTCTGTTTGTTTAATAAAAAGAATTGAAACTTTGGCTAGTGAATTTCCTTCCATCAGATAAGTGTCAAACTCTCCGGCAGGCACTTTGATTTTTTCTTTTTTCAGAATTTGGCGGTCAGAAGATGTAACATCTATTGAAGCTGCAACTCCCTCAATTTCGAAATTGACACTGAAAACTTCGTCAGGCAATTTTGCTCCCACAATCGGTTGAGAAGGAATAGAAATGTCATCTCCTGTCGCTGTAAATTTTACTTCCAATCCTTGCTCTTTGAGCTTATTTTTTATCAAAGGATCGTCAACAAAATTTTCTTTTAGAGAGATTATTTTATCTGCGCTGTATATCTGCTTCAACATGATAGTATCCAGCGCCATCTCAGAGCTTTTATTATCTCTGGATTGTCTTATTTGAAGTATGTCCAAAGTGCTTTTGCCGGCAGCATTGCTCTTGTGTATGATGCGAAAAGTAGATAATTCACTAATCCACCCATCTACATTAAGAGTTTGGAAACTTTGCTCAGCTCCTTCCCCATCCTCAACACTAAATGCTTGACTTTTTGCCTCAAGAGGCGCAACAAGCATCATCAACACTACCGGCAAAACAAAGCACCTTGACATAGCATTAATTAATTATGGTTGTAACTGGTACATTTGAGCGCCAGAGACATTTTTGAATTGACTTGCAGCATCACCAACGACGATATATACAAATTTATCAGGATTAAGCTCCTGTGCTGCCAATGCTTTGATATCCTCAATAGTTGTTGCATTGATAGTCTGTTCATCTTGAATCACATAGTCTTTAGGCATGTTATACCTGTAGATGGTATTCAACATATTCAGAAGACTTGAGTTGGTTTCAAATGCAAATGCATTGGCACGAAGCAAAGCATCTTTAGTTTCTTGAAGCATTTCAGGTGTAAAAGACTCACCATAGCCACCAAGAATTTCAGTGAACAAATCAACTGATTCTTTGGTAACAGAGCCCTGAACACTACTTTGAGCTTGAAAATAACCGAATTCATTAGTTGAGCCAAAGCTAGAATATGCTCCGTAAGTATAACCTCTTTGCAGACGAAGTACATTGAACAACATACCATTTGAGCCTGCGCCAAGCTTTTCATTCAAGACATTTTGTTTGACTTTCATAGGATCATTAGCCTTCATACCGCCACTTGCAACTATTATGTAAGACTGCATAGCACCAGGGAAATCAATAAAATATTTACCGGGAGCAGCATTTTCGCCAAGCGTAACCTCAGGGATAGCAACTGCGTCTCCACCCCAAGCATTCAATGCTTCACATACTTTGATAAAGTTGTCTTTATCAACATCACCGGCAACAGTAATATAAGCATTTCCGGCAGTTAAATTTGTGAAATAATTCTTCACATCATCTAATGTGATGTTAGCCAAAGTAGTTTTAGTTGCACGCTTTGTGTAAACAGTTTGGTAAGTGTAAAGGTCGTTAAGAGCCGTGAATGCCAGTCCGCTAGTGCTTGAAAAAGTTTGGTCGATGCTAGCATTTTGTGTCATAATTGCTCTGTCAAATGCGCTTTGGTCAAAGCGTGGTTGAGATATCATTTCATATACAATTGTCATCACTTGATCCAAATTTTTAACAAGGCTTCTGATACTGATGGTTGTGAAACGAGAGTTAGCACTTACGTTTACAGATGCGCCAAGTTTTGAGATTGCTTGCTCAATCTCGGAAGCAGTGCGAAGAGCTGTACCTTCATTCATCATATAAGCATTGACAGATGCAAGGCCTATCTTGTCAGCTGGTTCAAGAAGCATACCACCTTTGATAGTGATATTAATGTTGGCCATAGGGATTTCGCTGTTGGTGATACCCATCACGCCAATACCATTAGCAAGTTTGCCTTCCCAAATATTAGGAAGAGTAGTCTGAGGAGTATTTGGCATATAAGCCGGGGTAATTGTACGATCAATCTTTGATGGAGTATGCTCATAATCATTGTCATCAGCAAGAGCTCCGACCTCAGATTTATTGGTTTGATCATTAATATCTTCTACAAATGTCTCAGCAAGAGCACAACCTTCAACAGCTAGCTCAGCTTGACCTTCAGGAACTGCACAAACTGCAACATAATTCGCATTTTTTACGTATTTTTCATACACACGCATTACATCTTCAGCTGTTACATTTTTAATAGCCTCAATCTCGTCAATAACATAGTCTGCTTTTCCGTAAAACTCTTTATTTCTTGCAAGCAGCATGGCTTTGTTTAGAATGCTTGAAAGCTGATTATAGGTAGAGACTTCATATTCTGCCTTCACTGTTTCCAACATATCAGGGTCAACACCATCTTGTTCAAACATAAGTTTTGCTTTGTCATAAGCCATAACAAGTTGGTCAAGGTCAATACCGGGATATGCAACAGTTCTCATTTCTAGAGTTCCTGCGCTTTCACGGCAATAATCATAAAAACTTGCTTCAGGAGCCAAATTAGCTTCTACAATAGTTTTATAAAGAGGGGTGTTTTTACTTCCGGCAAACAAAGAAGCGAGTACATCAAGAGCAGCCTCATCTTCGTGGCCTGATGACACTGAAGGAATTGCCATTTCAATAGCAGGCATTTGTGCAAATTGATCTTCGTAATACAACACTTTAGTGCTGTCGAGAGTAACATCCCATTGTTTTGGTTTTTCAACAGGATGACCTGGGATTTCACCGAAATACTTTTCAATCATTGCTTTTGTCTCGGCAGGATCAAAGTCACCGGCAATACAAAGAGTTGCATTTGAAGGAACGTAGTAGTTTGAATAAAACTCTTTTACATCTTCCATTGTAGCTGATTTAATATCGTCCATTTCGCCAATTACTGTCCAACTATATGGATGGCCTTTGGGGAAAAAAGCTTTACTCATGATGCCGTCCACCTGACCATAAGCGTTATTGATTTCAGTTTGACGTTTTTCGTTGCAAATAACATCAATTTCACGCTCTAGACCTGGTTGTGTAACAGTATTGATGAAGAATCCCATGCGATCAGACTCCATCCACAATATCTTCTCCAGGGCATTACGTGGAACAGCTTCGTAATAGATGGTGTAGTCATTACT
>JAAZCF010000275.1 GCA_012513425.1 Bacteroidales bacterium | reverse complement strand
GATTAAGATATGGCTATTGAACATTACAACCCAAGAGAAGAATCAGTAAAAAATGATAAAGATTTTGAAAGTCAGATAAGACCTCAAGATTTTAATCAATTCAATGGTCAGCAAAAAATTATAGAAAAGCTTTCTATTTATACGAAAGCAGCAATGATGAGAGGTGAAGCATTAGATCATATTCTTTTTCATGGTCCTCCGGGTTTAGGAAAGACAACATTAGCTCATATTGTAGCTAATGAGTTGGGTGTAAATATGAAAGTTACTTCCGGTCCTGTTTTAGATAAGCCAGGTGATTTAGCAGGCCTTCTCACTTCACTAGAGTCTGGAGATGTCCTTTTTATTGATGAAATTCACAGATTAAGTCCTGTAGTTGAAGAATATCTATATTCCGCAATGGAAGATTATGTTATAGATATTATGATTGATAAAGGTCCGGGAGCCCGCAGTGTGCAAATTTCTCTAAATCCATTCACCTTAATAGGAGCGACTACTCGCAGTGGTTTGCTCACATCACCTCTCAGAGCTCGTTTTGGTATACAAGAACATTTGGAATATTATGATAGCTCTGTATTATGCGAAATAATTAAACGTAGCGCGTCCATTTTATCAGTGGATATAGATGATGCCGCCGCTCTTGAAATCGCCTTACGAAGCAGAGGAACGCCAAGAATAGCCAATAGTTTACTTAGAAGAGTAAGAGATTTCGCGCAAGTGAAAGGAAATGGAAAAATAGACCTTTCTATCACCAAAATGACTCTTGATGCTTTAAATATTGATAAAAGGGGACTTGATTCTATTGATAATAAGATTCTTACTACTATAATTGAAAAATTCGGAGGTGGTCCTGTTGGAGCAGGCACTATTGCCACTTCCATAAGTGAAGATGTTGGTACTTTGGAAGAAGTTTATGAACCTTTTTTGTTAAAAGAAGGTTTTATTCATCGTACCCCACGCGGCAGAGAAGCCACAGATTTAGCATACAAACATTTAGGTCTCACAAGAGGCGGGATTTCGCAAGAAAACAAATTGTTTTAGATATTTTGATCTATATCTTCCAATAACATTAACGCCGCTCTTATTGACTTCACATCATTGGCCTTAAGATATAGCTTATTATCTTTTTCAGTAAGGTTAAATTTGCGTTTTGAATTTTGTATATAATTCAAAATAGCTACAAAAGTAGGTGATTTATAATATGCAGACATAGCATTGCTTATGAAGTAAATCAACAATACTCCGTTTTTCAGCACTATTTTTTCAAAACCAAGACACAAGGCAAGTCCTCTGAGTCTAATAATATCCATCAATTCCAAGGTAGGAGCAGGCACAGGCCCGTATCTGTCTTCCAATTCTTCTTTGAATTCTTTCAATTCTTTTTCAGTATGAAGGGAGTCTAAAGCCTTATAGAGTCTAATTTTTTCAGCAGGAATATTTATGTAGCTGTCCGGTATCAACACTTCAATATCAGTGTCGATATGGCAATCATAGATATACTCAGTTCTTTTTCCTCCTTTCCTACTTTGCTGAGAAACTAATCCAATCTCAGCCTCTTTGGCTTTCTTGTCTCTGGCTTCTTCATATTCCTCATAAACTCCTGCCTCTGATCTTGCTTCAGATAGTGCTTCTTGGAGTATCTTCTGGTAGGTTTCGAAGCCCATTTCGGCTATAAATCCGCTCTGCTCGGCTCCCAGCAAGTTTCCGGCTCCCCTTATGTCCAAGTCTTGCATGGCGATATTAAAGCCGCTGCCCAAGTCGCTGAAAGTCTCTATTGCTCTGAGCCTGCGACGGGCATCGTCGGAAATAGATGTCATTGGCGGCACTATTAGATAGCAAAAGGCTTTTCTATTGCTGCGTCCTACTCTTCCTCGCAGTTGATGAAGGTCGCTCAGACCGAAGTTTTGAGCTTGGTTGATGATGATGGTGTTGGTATTAGATATATCAATACCGTTTTCTATGATGCTAGTGCATACCAACACATCATAATTACCATCAATGAAATCCATAATCACTTGTTCCATCTGTTCGACACTCATCTGTCCGTGACCAACGCAGGTTCTTATTCCGGGGCATATTTTGCGGAGAATATCTTCGACAGACAAGATGTCTTCCACCTTATTGTGAACAAAGAAAACCTGTCCACCTCTCTCAATTTCACTATTGATGATTTCTCTTATGGTGTCTTCGTTGAAATCAATTATTTCTGTGGATACCGGCAGTCTGTTAGGAGGGGGAGTGCTGATGATTGACATATCTCTGGAGCCTAATAGAGAGAATTGCAGAGTGCGGGGAATAGGAGTTGCAGAAAGAGTGAGTGTGTCCACATTACTTTTGAGGCTTCTGAGCTTTTCTTTTGCACCTACTCCAAACTTTTGCTCTTCATCTATTATCAACAATCCCAGATCTTTAAATTTAAGATTTTTGCTCAAAAGTTTATGAGTGCCTATTAAAATATCAATTTTTCCATCCTTCAGCTTTTGAGCAATTTCTTTCATTTGCCCTGCTGATTTTTGTCTGCTCACATACTCGATAGTGCAAGGAAAGTCTTTAAGCCTGCCGCAGAATGTTTGAAAATGCTGAAAGGCCAAAATTGTGGTAGGAACCAACACTGCAACCTGTTTACTGTCGCAGACTGCTTTAAAGGCAGCCCTTACTGCAATTTCAGTCTTGCCAAAGCCAACATCGCCGCAGATGAGGCGGTCCATAGGATAAGGACTTTCCATATCTTCCTTCACAGCAACTGTGGCCTTCTGCTGGTCTACAGTGTCTTCATACATAAACGAAGCTTCCAGCTCTTGCTGCATATAGTTATCTGGGCTGAAAGAATAGCCTTTGGTAGCCATCCTCTCGCTATATAGCTTGATAAGGTCGCCGGCAATGTCTTTTAGTTTACTCTTTGTTTTACGCTTTAGAGTTTCCCAGGCTTTCGTCCCTAGTTTATTTACTTTGGCGGGATCTCCGTCTTTTGATTTATATTTACTTATGCGGTGGATGCCGTGAATAGACACAAAGATTACATCACCATCTTTGTAAATCAGCTTTATGGCTTCTTGCATCTTGCCGGTGATATTCGTTTTTACCAAACCTCCGAACTGACCGATGCCGTGGTCTATATGTACAATATAATCGCCAATATTGAAGCTCATCAAGTCATTGATGGTAAGCCTTTCTGCAGGGGCTACTTCGCGACGCTGCTTGATTTTGTGATATCTTTCAAATATTTGATGGTCGGTGAAGTAGCAATTTTTCGATCCGTAATCAATATAGCCTTCGTGGAGGGAAATGTCCATGAAGGTAGGAGGGATGATGGCTATTTCTTGAGACACTTCTCGCAAAATTTGTTGCAGTCTGAATACTTGTGAAGAATTAACCGACAAAATATTCACTCTGAATCCTTCGCTTTGCCTTTCGCTGATTTCTTTATGAAGTATTTCGAAATTTTTGTTGAATACTGGTTGAGGAATGGTTTTTATTTCGGTGGGGGCATATCTCTTTTCATAGCCTGCTACTCCCAGTTGCTCTTCAACATAGCTATTTTCAGTCCAGATAATGGCCATGGAAGGCAATATTTCCGCCAGGCTGACATAATCCTTTTCCTCATAGCCATTATACAAGTCAGGATAGACTTTTATCTGCTGCAGATTTTCACAGCTCCTTTGACTGTCAACATCGAAGTGAGCAATGCTTTCCACTTCATCCCCAAAAAAATCCACCCTATAGGGTTTGTTGTCTGAAAAAGAAAAAATATCGATAATAGAGCCGCGAAGGGCAAATTCTCCGGGCTTTGTTACAAAGTCGGCCCTGATAAACCCCAAACCCTGCAACATTTCTTTCAAAAATTCATAACCGATGCGGCTGCCGACATCTATGGTCATCACATTGTCGGCGGTGGTCTTCTTTTTTAAGACTTTTTCTTGAATGGCTTCCGGATAGCTTATTACTAATATCTGCCCTTTTCCTGTTTTTTTATTCAACAAGGCAGAGTCGATTTCCAATGACTTGTAACTATCCATACATTGCCCCAGAGTCTCATTAACCTTTTTGGCAGAAAACTCTTCTATAGCCTGGAGGGCGGCAGTTCTTTGACCTTTGGCTGATGCTCCTTTTAGAGATTCATTGGAACTATCTTTTCCGGACGGTGGCAGCAGAAAAATCTGGTCATCTTCGAAAAAATTGTAGATGTCGCTGCAAAAAAACAATGCTGCTTTTTTGCTTTCCAGCACCACCAAATGAAGAGCATCGGCAGAAAGACCTTTTGCTAACTTAGACACAAAAACAGCCTTCGCTGAAACTGTCCCCCGGACATTTTCCAGTGCCACATAGCTATTAGCTTGAGAAAAACTATTCTGCCCCTCAATCATTGAGCGGCGAAGATACCAAAATATTATTATATTTGCAGTTTATAATGGTTATGAACATACTTATTGACATAGGTAACACTTCTTGCAAGATAGCTTTTTGTCCCCATTGCACTTGTTTAAATGCAGATGTAAAGGCAGATTGCTTATTGGGAGCAGATTGTCTGAGAGTTCTCACTCAAAAAGAAGTAATAGGGGCAGTCAAGCAGCGACTTGATGGCAGAAAGGCCGACAAGATTATTCTCAGCTCTGTTCGCAAACGCAGTGTCCGTTTCGAAAAGCAGCTTGAAAAGCTGTCTGAGCGCTTCTTTTTGCTAAATACCCTCTTTGTCAATAATCTACTTGCCAAAAAGCAGCCAGATAGTTCAGATGCTCTTAATGTGCTCCGCAATATGCCTGACGGCATGGGTGCAGATCGAATGGCAGCCATTTATGGGGCTGAAGTCCTCTTTCCATATTGTGATAAGATTGTTTTTGACTTTGGCACAGCTACCACTGTGGAGTTTATTGACAGCAGCCGCACGCAGTCGCCAAGCTTCATCGGAGGCTCTATCTCACTTGGTTTACAGACTCGCTACAAAGCATTAAGCCATTTCACAGCCAAGATTCCATATATCAATCCCGATGAATATCTCGAGCGCAATGACATTTGCGCAATGTCCACAGTAGGTTTCAATCTTGAGTCCGCTTTGGCTGCGGGTAATATTCTCGGCATAATGTTTGAAATAGAGGGTTACATGGCGGCTCATGTCCATAGAAAAGTTATTCTCACAGGCGGTAATGCAGTCAGTTTTGGCAAGCGCCTTGATGGCAAAGCAGTTGTGGAGCCTAACTTAGTTCTTATTGGTCTGGCCTCAATAATTGATTTATTATGAAAAAGCTAATTATATCAGTCTTTGTGATGGCTCTGTCTCTTTATGCAGTAGCTCAAGAGTCATTCATCGGTTATTCCCCATATTCTCAGTTCGGCATTGGTCAAATTGAGTCGTTTGGTGATCAAAACACTATGGCCATGGGTGGCATCGGGGTTGCGATTCGCGATGCAGGTTACAACAACCTTCTCAATCCGGCTTCAGTCACAGCCCGCGAGACTCAGGCTTTTATGCTCAACTTCGGTTTGAAGCAGAGCAACACCATCTACTCGGCCGATATAAACGGCTCTACCGCCAAAACAGCAAAAAACTTATTTGATATAAACCATGTTGTGGCCTCTTTCCCCATTTACAAACACTCTGCTTTTAGACTTGGTGTCATGCCATATAGTAGCACCGGTTATCTCTTCCGCTATCGAGATGAGAGCGACATAGTGTTGTCAGAGCTTGGAGATGTGCAATACATTAGAGCAGGGCAGGGGGGGCTTAGTCAAGCATTTGCTGGCGCTGGAGTCACTCTATTTGAGCGTTTGAGCCTGGGGGCAGATGCTATTTTGGTTTTCGGTACCAATACTCGCAATTCTGCCGCCTTATTTAATACCAACAGTTATAGTCGCACTATTGCTCGCGATTGGAAATCTGTGTCCCGCGGATTTACAGGCAAGTTGGGTATGCAATACGAGCAACCTCTCGGAGACCTTTCTCTCATTGTCGGTTCCACCTACAAATTAGGATCAACCATCAAAAGTGATTACTCAGATTTGGCTTATGCTACAGGCGGAAATTACACTGATACTACTATCAATGTCAGTATGGAGAAGTCCATCAATCTTCCTCAAGAAATTTCTGTAGGCTTCACCTTGGGAAAGAAAGATTCTTGGAAGATAGGCTATGACTACACAATGCAGGATTGGACAGGCTCTGTGTTTGACCCGACTCCCGGCATAAATGTGGCTTATGGAAATAGTCAATCTCATAACATCGGGTTTGAATATATTCCAAACAAATATGACGTTAGATATTTCCTTCGCACCATAACTTATCGCGTGGGAGCTTACCATAAAAATCAATACCTCATCATAGATGGGCATCAAATCTCAACTTCTGGCATAACTTTTGGTTTTAGTATTCCTGTATATAATAGACAAACCTCAGTGTCGTTGGCCGTTGATTTAGGCAGAACACAAGTTCCCAACCATGTTAATGAAAATTTTGTCAAGTTTACATTTGGCTTAAATTTATACGATGTTTGGTTCCAGAAAGTTTTGTACAATTAATAAAAAAATTAATAACTTTGCTGCCCTGCAAAAAAAAACCAAATAAAAATGAAAAAGTTAGCTATCTTTTTTCTCGCTTTCGCAGCCACTTTTCCAGCCCTTGCCCAGAGCAAGTATGGCTCAGGTCAGGACAGCGTTGACTGTATTACAAATCTTTCTTATTACAAAGAATATCTCAAACAAAACAACATGGCAGATGCCATAGCTCCGTGGAGAAAAGCAGTTGCTTTGTGCCCTCCGGCCGCCAGCCAAAATATGTTTATTGATGGTGGTAAGCTCCTTCGTTGGCAATATACTCAAGCCAAAGACGCAGCTCGCAGAGCAGCTGTGCTTGACTCTCTTATGCTGATTCATGACATCCGTGTAGCTCATTATCCAAAAAATGCTGTCACTGCTTTAAACAACAAAGCAATTGATATTATTAACTACAAATGGAGATCAAATGACCCAAGGGCTTTGTTTGATGGTTTCAAAAATATCGTTGCTGTCACAGGTCCTTCTTCACAGCCTGTAGTTTTTGCTACATATATGAAAACAGATGCCGATCTTTATAAAGATGGCATTCTTGACGCTGAAACAGTAATGGATACCTACAATAATATTGCAGGTTATATAGATTCAGCTCTTAAAGAAAATCCAGATGCTCAGATGCTTTCAGCAAAGCAAGACGTTGAGACTATTCTTGGTGAGTGCGGCGTTGCATCTTGCGACAACCTCATTGAAGTATTCACTCCTCAGTATGAAGCCAAGCCTGACGACAAAGCTACTCTTAGCACTATTGTTAAGCTTCTCGGCAATAACGACTGTCTTGATTGCGACCTATACCTTTCTGCAGTTGAAAAGCTTCACGCCATTGAGCCAACAGCTAGTACAGCATATTTTCTTTACAAACTATACTCTTCAAGAGATCAGCTTGATGAAGCTGCCGCTTCATTGCTTGACGCAATTGATCTATGTGGCGACGACACCAAAACTGCAGCAGATTACTGCTTTGAGTTAGGTACATTCTATTACAAAAAATTGCAACAAAATGCTGACGCAGCAAATGCAGCCCTAAAAGCAATTGAGCTTAACGAAGCTATTGCCGGCAAGTGCTATCTTCTTCTTGGCACTATTTGGGGTTGCATGAAATGCAGCGGTAACGAGATTGATTCTCGCGCACAATTCTGGGTAGCAGTCGACTATATGAACAAAGCAACAGCCGCAGATCCAAGCTTGGAATCAGAGGCTAGTTCATTGTCAGCTCAATATCGCAAGTATTTCCCTCAGCAAGCTGACGCTTTCATGTATGATGCAGTTGACGGCAATTCATATACCGTTTCTTGCTCAGGCCTACGCGCGACCACTACTGTTCGCACACAAAAATAAATTCGTGAAAACGAATCGTTTCATAACATTAATTTTTCTTGCTGTCCTTGCTGCTTCCTGCAAGGACAGCATTTCTATTAATGCAATTGACTTCAGTCAAGTTCCCACACAGACAGTAGAAAACATATCTGCCCGCCAATATCAGCGCGACAATATGACCTACGATATGACAGCTGCTCGTATGGAACGCTATGAATATGTGAAGGATTCTGTCAAATATTCTTATGAGCTATACCTTGGAGGTTTCGAACTTCTCGGCTACAACCAGGACGGCTTGCTGGAGACGCGCCTCACTAGCGACGGAGCTCGTCACAACACCCTTCTCAATGATGAGCAATGGGTGGCTTATGGCAATGTCCACATTGAGAACTTCCTCAAAGGTGAGCACTCATTTACCGATACTCTCTACTGGGATAGAGAGGAACAAATCATCTATACCAACAACTTCATTAAAATGTACTCTCCGCAAGGTCTTATGCAGGGTTATGGTATGCAAAGCGACGAAAAAGCCAGCAATGCAGTCATCAGTCATCCCTTCGATTCATACGGAGTTACCCTTGATAGTACATTTTTCTTCTTTGATAGCGTAAATTTTGTTGGTCCCATGCAACGTTTTTAATAAAACTTGCATCTATATAACGTATTTTTGTTTACTTTTGCGTCCTTATGTGTGGAATACCGTCTCCATATAGGCAAATAAATAGTAATATAAAAAACTAAAACTTAACTCTTAATATGGCCGTATTAGAAAATATCCGTGTAAAACTCGGAGTATTTATTACAGTTTTAATAGCTATTTCGCTATTATCTTTTATCTTTGACCCATCTACACTTTCATCAACTATTCAGAATGCATCTTCTGACAACAAAGTTGGTACAATGAATGGGAAAACAATTTCCTACCAAGATTTTTACACAAAGGTTGAACAAAACACCAATCTCTTTGAGCAAATCTACGGACAAAGTTTTGCTTCAGAAGAGCAACACAGTCAGGTTCGCGATTTCACATTGCAGACTTATCTTGACCAATATGTATTCGAACCAAAGGCAAAAGATGCCGGATTGATAGTAGGTGACCAAGAAATGTATGACCTTACTCAGGGCAGCAATATTTCTCCGGTTCTTTCTTCTCAACAGATGTTTCTTGACCAGAACGGCGTTTTCAGCCGCGAAGCTCTTGCTCAGTTTGTACAAAACATAGATTTTGATGCCACAGGCACATACTCAGCTTATTGGAACTATCTACGCGAACAGATTTACAAACAACAACTATATAATAAATATTATAGTTTGTTGTCTGCCAGCACAATTTATAGTCCGCTCCAAACAAGCCGCGCCATTGCTGAGAACAACCTCACCAGCGACGTTGACTTCTTTATGCTTGCCGTTGGCTATGCTCCTGACAGCACAATTCAAGTAAGCAACCAAGAAATCGAAGCCTATTATAAAAGTCATAAAGAGCAACTTAAACAATTCGCCAACCGCGATATTGAGTATGTTATGTACGAAGTTGTGCCTTCAGAAGCTGACATTACCGATCAACAATCCAAGTTTGCAAGTCTCGTGACAGAGTTTGCAGAGAGCGATAACCTCAAAAACTTCATATCTCTTAATTCTGACGTCCGTTGGAGCGACATATATTACAGCAAGAATGACCTTGCTTCTATTCCTGAGTTCCAAAGCTTTGTATTTCCTGAGAAAGGTGCAGCCTCAGCTGAGTTGGTAAGTCCTACACGCGAGGTTGAAAACACTCTTTCTGCAGTAAGGGTTGAGGATCGCAAAATAGTTCCGGATTCAGTACGTGTTTTCTATTCAATGTTTGACCTTGCTTCAGCAGCTCAGGCTGACTCTGTCGCAGCTGTTCTTAACAACAACGGCGAATATGAAGGCCTTTCAGAAATGGGTTGGATGACAATGGCAGCCAATGAAGCCAATGGTCTATCAGACCTAAATGCAGCGTTTGATATCCCTGTTGGCAAAGCAGCTGCTATCCGTATGCCAAATCTCCAAGCTATTTTAGTTGCAAAGGTTGAAGAAGCCACCAAGCCTATCGAGAAAGTTTCTCTTGCAATTCTTACCAAAAATATTACCGCCAGTGATGAAACATTTCGCGATTACCTTATGCAAGCAACATCTCTTGCAGACAAGGCCGATGGTAAATACGAAGCTTTTGCAGCAGCTGTTAAGGAAGATAACCTTCCTGTAATTCCTGCCAATCACATTGTTGAGGCAACTCGTACCATTGGTTTGGTTGATAATGCCCGTGAGCTTGTTACCTGGGTTTTTGATGCCAAACAAGGAGATGTCAGCGATGTTATTACAGTTGACAACAAATACTACTTTGTGGCAGCAGTCACTGCAGTACGCAAAGAAGGCTACATGGATATTAATGATGTTCGTGATGATATCTACAACACCCTTGCTATGAAAAAAATGGCAACCGTTGCAGCTGAAGAAATGAAGGCTAAGACTCAAGGTCTCACAAGCTTGGAAGCTATGGCAGAGGCTTGCGGTGCTACAGTCAGCCACCAGAGCGGCATTTCTTTCGGCAGCCAGTCTACAGCTCTTGATCCAAGCTTTATCGGCGCCATCGCAGCAGCCCCTAAAGGCGAAATCTGCGGTCCGGTAGAAGGTCAGATAGGAGTTTATATGTTCCAAGTGAATGATAATGTCACAGGAGCATATTTTACAGAAAGTGATGCAGCGCTTCGTGCCCAGCAAGATGCTCAGTATCGCCAACAAATTATCGGCTCTGTGTTTGAATCAGAAGCCGAAGTAAAAGATAATCGCGCAAGATTTTATTAACAAATTTATCAACACTATTTTTTAATTGATAAATTTATTTATTATATTTGACGCGTATAATTGCATTTTATTGTTTAACCAAAATACAAACACTTAACAATTTTTTTATGAAAAGGATTATTTATTCTTTCGTGATGGTATTGCTCGCAGGCAGTATCTTCACTTCATGTATTGAGAATGTTGAGCCTGCAGGTGTTCAAAAGATGCGCGACGCGCATGCTCAATACCTATTGGCTTGTGCAAGTCTCAAGCAAGCCGACGCAAAAGTTAGCGAAGCTGACGCTGCGTTCATTAATGCTCAAGCTGCTGTTCAGCAAGCAATTGCTGCTCAAGAGCAAGCTACGGCTGAAAAGTTACGTCTAGAAAACGAACTTCTTGATGCTGAAAATCAAGCAGACATCGACAGCCTTAATCTTGCTATCGAGCTTCTCGAAGCTACAGAAGGTGCCAAAATCGCTGACGCTCAAGCTGCTCTTGCAGTAGCTCAGAAGAATCTTGCTGACATGCTTGCTTCTCTACAGATTGATCAACTTCGTCTTTCTCAAGAAGAAGAAGCTTCTCTGAATTACATCAGAATGAGATATGCTGCTGCAGCTGATAGACTTGCAGCTTTATACAATGAGCAAACTGACGGAAACTTCAAAGAATTCGTTGATGATCTTTATGTTGGTCCAGATTATTCAGCTAATCAAGACAATATAGTTGAAATGCTTCAAAGCGATATCGCTGATTATGAACTTCAACTTACTTATGCTGAAAGAACTGTTAATTTTTGGAAAGAGCTTAAAGAAGGTTATGTAACCGACTTCGTAGCAGAAATCGAGAATTACAAAGACAGCTCATATGGCTTTGAACTTCGTTACAAAGAACTTCAAGGTGATTCTGTTCGTTATCTTAACACAGACCATAAAGAAATCTGGGATAAGCTACAAAGCGATAT
>JAAZCF010000274.1 GCA_012513425.1 Bacteroidales bacterium | reverse complement strand
GATTAAGCATCAATCTAGCCATTGCCAGTCTGGACCTTTCACCTCCGCTGAGAACAGCTACTTTTTTGTCTATATCTTCACCTTTAAAAAGAAAAGAGCCCAACAAATCGCGAAGTTTCATACGGATATCACAAACAGCAATCTTTTCGAGAGTGTCATAGACTGTGTCGTTATTATCTAAAACATCTTCTTGGTTTTGAGCGAAATAACCAATATTCACATTGTAACCAAGTTTTGCGCTTCCCTCAATTGGTTCCAGCTGTCCCATCAACACTTTCATCATAGTGGTTTTTCCTTCGCCATTTATACCGACAAAAGCCACTTTCTCTCCACGTTTTATTTCAATATTTGCTCCAGAAAAAATGATTTTTTCAGGCTTATCAGGATATGAGACGGAGGCATCCATAACATTGAAAGCAATATCACCTGAACGAGGAGCCGGAGGAAACTTCACGGCTAAAGTGCTGTTGTCTTCCAAGTCCATCTCAATTCTGTCAATTTTTTCTAATTGCTTTATTCGAGACTGTACCTGATTGCTCTTTGTAGGCTTGTATCTGAACTTCTCAATAAACTCCTCTGTCTTCTCAATCATTCTCTGTTGATTCTCATAAGAAGCTCTTTGTTGTTCTATTCTTTCTTTGCGAAGCTCAACAAATTTACTATAATTTACTTTATAGTCATAGAGTTTACCCAACACAATTTCTACTGTGCGGTTTGTACAATTATCCAAAAATTTTCTATCGTGAGATATTAACAATATTGTACCAGAGAAGCTTTGTAAATAATCTTCCAACCATTGTATTGACTCGATATCCAGATGGTTTGTTGGCTCATCAAGTAACAAAACATCAGGCTTACGCAGCAATATTTTAGCCAACTCAATTCGCATATTCCAACCTTGACTGAAAGTATTTGTCGGCCGGGTAAGCTCATTCTCTCTGAAGCCCAATCCCATCAACACCGACTCTGCAAAAGTGCGAGGAGGCTGTCCACCCCAAAGGGCTATCTTGTCATTCAAGTCATTGAGTTCAACGATTAGTTTGCTATATTCATTTGATTCATAATCTTTTCGCAACGATAATTCTTCAGAAATAGCATCTACTCTGTCGTGCATTTTAAAAAATGCTTCAAAGACCGACATTGTTTCATCAATTACATTTTTGGAATGATGGTGCTCCATCTGCTGAGGCAGATAGCCGATATTGAGATCCGAAGGTTTTGCAATCTTACCCTCTGAAGGAGATTGCATGTCCATTATCAACTTGAATAGAGTAGTTTTTCCTGCACCATTTTTTCCAACCAAGCCAATTCTGTCTTTATCTGTAATGTGCAAATTGATGTTGTCCAGCAGAGTGTATCCCCCAAAAGACAAACTTAGATTATTTATCGATATCATGATTGAGTCGCCTCATTGTTAGCATAATGATCCACATCACTGTCGTCTTCATCTATCTCTTCATACTCAACTTCATCGCCATATTCTTTTTTGTTTTGATCTTTTTCGCTTTTGCTAACAATAATACTGAACTCATAGAGCAAATACAAAGGAATTGCGACAATCATCATTGTAAAGGCGTCTCCACTAGGAGTAATAACAGCTGACAGAATCACCAATACAACAACAGCATGCCTTCTATATTTCTTTAATAACTCTTTTGAAATAAGCCCTATACGAGAAAGAAGAGCTGCCAAAATAGGCATTTCAAACACCAATCCCATCACCAAAATCAAGGACAAAAACATTCCAATGTAAGAATTCAAAGATATTTGGTTGGGAATCTCAGGTGAGACTTGATATGTTCCCAAAAACTTAACGGTAAGTGGCAAAACCATAAAATATCCGCATGCCAATCCGGCATAAAACAACATGCCGGCAAAGCCAAAAGTACCTTTGACTGCTTTTTTTTCGTTGGAATATAAAGCAGGCCTTATAAATGACCAAAACTCATAGAAGAAAAATGGCATTCCAATAATTAATGCCACAAAAAAAGTGACTTTTAGGTGCGTAAAAAACTGCGCAGCTATTTCAATATTCATCACTTGAATATCGAAAGACTCCACTCCATTCAGATGCACCAAGTCGAGCAGCTTGTTAAAGCCTTTATATAGTACAAAGTCCGAATTAAGGGGCGCAAATATCACATTGAATATTGGCTCCTTAAAAAAGAAAGCAACAATAATCAATAGGAAAAGGACTCCTATTACACGAAATAGTACTTTACGAAACTCGTCAAGATGATCCCAAAAGGTCATCTTTACATCAGACATGCTTTAATACTATTTTTTATCGTCAACCACATCTTTTTTGATGTCATCGAATTCTTTCTCAGCTTCTTTCATCCCGCCTTTGAATTCTTTAACACCTTTTCCCAAACCGCGCATTAACTCAGGAATTTTCTTTCCTCCGAATAGAAGTACAATCACTAGTACGATTCCTACTATTTCCCATGTGCCTAAAGTAAGAGGCATAATAAAGAGTAATGATGTCATAATAATAATATTTAATTGGATGATAAATAATCGTAAGTTTTATTTAAAGTCTTTAAGTCTTTCTTGAAGCGCTTCGATTTTTGCAGTTGCATCTGCATATTTTTTGCGTTCCATTTCAACTACTTGTGCCGGAGCACTTGCAACAAATCTTTCATTTCCAAGCTTCGCATTGACTCCACGCAAAAAGCCTTGATATCTTAAAATTTCTGCCTCTATTTTAGCTATTTCTGCTTCGACATCAATCATGCCCTCAAGAGGAACAAAAAATTCAATAGTAGAAACCATAAAACTTTGTCCGCTGCCTCCTTCAAAACTGTCTACAACTTCTATTCCAGAAATATTTGCCATTTTTTCAATAACAGGGAACATCGCTTTATCAAAATTGCCTTTTACTTTCAGTTCCAAAGCTTCTTTTGGTGATATGCCTTTGTCCTGACGCAAAGCTCTTATCTCAATCACTGCTTTGCACGCCAAAGAAAAATTCGAAATCAATCCTGAGTCATAAGCACATACTTTTGGCATAGATTGCAACATTATTGTTTCTCCTTCTTTTCTTTCAGAAATATTCTGCCATAATTCCTCAGTAATAAATGGCATGAAAGGATGGAGTAACAGCAACAATTTGTCAAAAAATGCAATTGTTGTTTCATATGTTTGTTTATCAATTGGCTGTCCGAATGCAGGTTTAATCAACTCCAAATACCAAGAGCAGAAATCATCCCAAAACAATTTGTAAACAGCCATAAGCGCATCTGAAATCCTGAATTTCTCAAAATTATCATTATATGCTTCGATAGTTTCTGACAAATGGTTTGAGAACCACTCCGTAGCTACTATAGCAGGCTTGCTTTGAGGAATATCTACCACTGTCCAGCTTTTTAACAAGCGATAGGCACTCCATATTTTATTACAGAAATTGCGACCTTGCTCAACCTGACTTTCATCAAAAAGAATATCATTTCCGGCTGAAGTGCATAGCATCATACCCAAGCGAACTCCGTCGGCTCCAAATTGATCAATCAAACCAAGAGGGTCAGGACTATTACCCAAAGACTTGCTCATTTTTCGTCCGAGTTTGTCTCTTACTACGCCGGTGAAATATACATTTTTAAAAGGCATCTTTCCTCTATATTCATAGCCGGCCATAATCATTCTGGCTACCCAGAAGAAAATGATATCAGGAGCTGTGATAAGATCGGAAGTGGGATAATAATAATTAATCTCTTTATTATCAGGATTGTTTATTCCGTCAAACAAAGATACCGGCCACAACCAAGAAGAAAACCATGTGTCCAAAGCATCTTCATCTTGAGTTAAGTCAGATACTGAGAGCTCTTGGTTACCAGTTTTTTCTTTTGCCTTAGCCAAAGCTTCTTCAACAGAAAGAGCCACAACATAATTATCAGTGTCTTCTGAGTTATTTGATGAATAGTAATATGCAGGAATGCGATGTCCCCACCAAAGTTGACGGGAAATACACCAATCTTGAATGTTCTCCAACCAATTGTTGTATGTGGTCTTATATCTTTGAGGATAAAAACTTATTTCGTCATTCATTACCGGTGGTAGAGCAATGTCAGAAAAGTGACTCATCTTCAAAAACCATTGAAGGCTAAGACGAGGCTCAACTACAGTATCAGGATTTCTCTCTGAATATCCAACTTTATTATTATATTCCTCGACTTTTTCCAGCAATTCAGCAGCTTGCAAATCTTTGAAAATCTGCTTTCTGCAAACGAATCTGTCCATTCCCACATATATTGGAGACTGGACAGACACTGTGCCGTCGGGATTAAAAATATCAAAAGTATCCAGATTGTGCGTTTTCCCCAACATATAGTCGTTAGGGTCATGAGCTGGTGTTACTTTTAAGCAACCTGTACCAAACTCTATATCAACATATCTGTCTTCAATTACTGGAATTACTCGATTTACTAAAGGAACAATCACTTTCTTGCCAGACAGCCATCTGTTCTTTGCATCTTTTGGATTGATACACATTGCTGTATCACCCATAATTGTCTCAGGACGTGTAGTGGCAACCACTGCGTAATAACCCTTTTCATCTTTATATATGAAATTGCCATCAGCATTTTCCGGATCATTGATTGGGAAATCAGAGATGTCAGTACAATCTGAGACAACATAATATTTCAAATGATATAGCTTTGACATTTCGTCTTTATAGACGACTTCTTCATTACTCAAGGCTGTCAAGGCTTTTGGATCCCAGTTTACCATGCGAAGGCCACGATAAATAAGACCTTTTTCGTATAGATCTACAAATACTTTCAACACGCTTTCCGAGCGTTTTTCGTCCATAGTAAAAGCAGTGCGATCCCAATCACATGAAGCGCCCAAGTGGCGTAGTTGCTTTAGAATAATTCCACCATGTTCATTGGTCCAATCCCAAGCATACTCCAAAAACTGTTCTCTGGTAAGATCGTGCTTTTTAATTCCCTTCTCTGCCAATCTTTTCACAACTTTTGACTCAGTGGCAATAGAAGCATGATCGGTGCCTGGCACCCAACAAGCATTCTTGCCAATCATTCTTGCACGACGAACCAACACATCTTGTAATGTATTGTTCAACATATGACCCATATGAAGTACGCCTGTCACATTTGGTGGTGGAATTACTATAGTATAGGGTTCTCTCTCGTCTGGCTCTGAGTGAAAAAAATTATGTTCCAACCAATAGGCATACCATTTGCCTTCAACATCACCAGGATTATATTTTGCAGATAATTCCATAATATAGATTTCAATAGATAATAGCCCGCAAATCTAAGAAAAAAGTTTCAAAGCCTCATATAGTTTCTGCACAGGCAAACCCATAACGTTATAAAAAGAGCCTTTGATATTTCCTATTGCAGCATATCCCAACCACTCCTGAACACCATAGGCTCCTGCCTTGTCGTAAGGCTTATATTTGTCCACATAATAGCTGATTTCATCTTGACTCAAAGATGAAATTTCAACCTCAGTGCTATCAGTGAAGATAATAGTTTTATCCACACTTTTAACGCATACACCTGTCAGTACATGGTGAATATTGCCACTTAATTCACTTATCATTTCGAGAGCCTCCTCTCTACTCTTTGGCTTACTTAAAATCTCCATCTTGCCACACCTCGGTAAAAATACCAAAGTATCAGCTGTGATTAAGATTTCATTATCTTCAAGATTCCTATGAAAAGATTCGCTTTTGTGCTTTGCAATAAATTCAGGCACTTTCTTCCAAGGTAAATCTATTGAATAGGCTTCCTTTTCATCTTTAAGCGGTTCAACAGAAAATTCCAAATCTAATCCTGCCAATAATTCTCTGCGGCGTGGCGAAGCTGAAGCTAAGATAATTTTCTTATTATTCAGCATTTCTTCCGGTTTTAAGAGCAGATAATGTTATTTCATCTCCATAATTAAACCCCCATGGCTGTAGAGGATCAAACTTCCACATACCTTGGGCTCGAAGAGTTCTTTCAACTATATCTCTCACAAATTGATGTCCTCCGCATTTATCAGACACAATATCTGCGGCCTCAATAGCCTCTATACATGCATCTTTTGGGCAAACACCTATTCCTGCTTCCATTATAGAAGGCACATCAGGCACATCATCTCCACAGAACATAACTTCACTCAATTGAAAATGATGTCTTTCGCAAAAATGTTGAAGATCGGGTAATTTATTTTTTGATAGTTGATAAATATCTGCATCAGGAACATTTAAAGTCCTGAATCTGCTGGCTATGCTTTCCGAACAACCTCCGGTAATTATTGCTACCGGAAATCCATTAATAATGGCAGTACGAATAGCAAAGGAATCCTTGGCATTGAAAGTTCTCAACAAATCTCCGTTGCCAATAGCCAATACACCTCCATCTGTGAACACACCATCCACATCAAATGCAAATGCTTTAATTTTTATTAAATCAGTCATTTTTCTAAAATTCAAATACTTGAGAAGCAGTCCTTCGTGGCATCGCTTGCAACAATACATGTTCTGCACTCACTAGCTTCAATGCTTCTTGGGCACTTGCTAAAGCAAGTTGAGGAGTATTGTTGTTCTCACTTAGATGACACAAAAACAATGATTGGGTTTGCTTTCCGACTGCTCGTTTTATGATAGATGCGGCTTGTTCGTTGGATAAATGACCATTACCATTCATTATTCTCAGTTTTAAATCCGGAGTATATTTGCCATTAATTAGCATATCCACATCATAATTACTCTCTAAAACCAGATGTTCGGCCATTTTGCAGTATTTTACCACATCGTCGGTAACATTACCGACATCAGTAATGAAAGTAAAAGTAGTGCCAAAAAAATCTATGTAATAGCCCACTGTATCATGAGCATCGTGAGGCACCGAAAAAGAAATTATTTTAACACCGAGGCATTCAAATGGTTCCCCTGGTCGAATATCTTTCACACATCCGATTAATTTACCTCTAGTACAAAAATGATATTCCAAAGATTTATGCAGTTTTTCAGTTGCAAAAACGGGCTTATGAAATCGTTCAGTAAAAGAACCCAATGACTTGATATGGTCGACATGATCATGAGTCACCAATACAAAGTCTATTGTATCCACAGCTATATCGTATCCTGTCAAACGTTTTTTAATAGTTCTGCCACCTATCCCTAAATCAATCAAAAAAGAAACCTGTTCATTTCCGATATAATAACAATTACCATTACTTCCGCTTGAAAGACTTATAAATTTTGTCATTTAAATAATCCATTTTCTGTGATGATGCCGGTAATAAGCGAAGCTGGAGTTACATCATACATAGGGTTGTACACTTT
>JAAZCF010000273.1 GCA_012513425.1 Bacteroidales bacterium | reverse complement strand
GGCTAAGACTGAACACTTGAAACCCTCCACTATCTGTAAGAATTGGCTTGTCCCAAGATATAAATTTATGAAGTCCCCCAGCTGCTTTGAGCGTATCCAAACCGGGACGCAAATATAAGTGGTAGGTATTACCCAAGATGATCTGGGCTTTAATATCATCCTTCAAATCGCGATGATAAATGCCTTTTACAGAGCCTACTGTACCAACCGGCATAAAAATAGGAGTCTTGATTTCTCCATGGTCGGTAGTGATAATACCAGCTCTTGCATTACTACCAGAATCTATATTTGTAAATCGAAATTGCATAAGAAACAAAGTTAACAATTGTTCTTGATTTTCTTCAGACCGCAGCGAGATAAAGAACTATCTTTAAAATACTTTAGCCATTCTTGCTCAGTAAGTGACTGCCAATCTGCAATACTCATGCCCTCTATTAAGTCTTTATTCTCAATTAATTCAGGCCAAACATCAGCTTCTTTATCCCAAGGACAGGCTCTCAGGCATGCTTCACAGCCAAAAATATTCTTTTCGAAAGATATAGGTTTTTCTGAGTATAGAGTCTTATCTTCAATGGTAAGATAGCTAATACATTTGCGTGCATCAATACAAAAAGGCTTAACTAAAGCACCAGTGGGACATTTGCTGATGCAATTACCACAATGCCCACAATCTGTTTTGACAGAAGCCTTTTTTATCCGTAGTTCTTCGCAATCGATCAAACTATAATCAATGTCAGTAATAATTATACCGAGGAGACATCTCAGTCCAACTTTCTCACTTATAAAGAAATTATTGCAACCCCAAAAGCCTAAACCACACTCCACAGCCCATGCCCTCTCAAAAATCGGTGCACTATCTGTAAAAACTCTGAAATGAACTGAGTTGAGTGGTATTTGACTACAAAAAATGCGTAGTCTTTGTTTAATCACACTATGATAATCTATGCCTAGGGCAAAAGAAGCAACTGGAGTGCCATCTACAGCCCTTGAATATGGCACTACAAAACAAAAGATGGTGCCATTACTACAATCGTCACCAAGCAACAGAGCAGGATTATCTCTTTTATCAATGTTTTTCTCCAAATAACTCATACCAGCATTGTAATTATGCTCAAGATATGTTTTGAGCCTTTGAGTGTGCTGGGTTAATGATTTGATTGGAGCTGCACCAAAATCAGCAAAACCAATCTGAGAAGCTATATGTGATAAATTATGGTACATGTCCAAAATATTAAAAAAGCCGACCACAAAGTGACCGGCCTTTTATCGGTAAAGTAAATACTATTCAGTAACTGGAGCTTCAACAGCAGCAGCCTCTTTAGCAGGAGCTTCAGCTGGTTTTGCAGCAGCTTTTTTAGATGAACGGCGAGTAGAAGCTTTCTTCGCATCTTTCTTAAGAGTAGAAGCAAGAGCAGCCTCATTGAAATCAACCAATTCTATCAATGCCATGTCAGCAGCGTCACCCTGACGGAAACCTGTCTTCAGGATACGAGTGTATCCACCTGGACGATCAGCAATTTTCGGAGCAATAACTCGGAAAAGTTCGCTAATAGCTTCTTTTTGTTTGAGATAGCTGAAAACTACACGGCGTGAGTGTGTTGAATCGTCTTTAGCCTTAGTAAGAAGTGGTTCAACATATGTTCTCAATGCTTTGGCTTTGGCTAAAGTTGTCTCAATTCTTTTGTTGAGAATCAATGAACTAGCCAAGTTTGCCAGCAAAGCTTTGCGATGACCGCTTTGACGACCCAAGTGATTTATTGCCTTGTTATGTCTCATATTCTATTGTTCTTTTATATCGATGTTGTAATTAGTAATATCCATTCCAAAGTTAAGTTTGAGTCTATCAACCAATAAGTCAATCTCATTGAGAGATTTCTTACCAAAGTTACGGAACTTCATAAGCTCTGATCTCTGATGAGAAACTAAATCTGCAAAGGTCTCAATGTTTGCAGCTTTCAAGCAATTGAGAGCGCGAACAGAAAGTTCCATATCAGATAGTTTTGTCAATAAGAGATGACGCATACGAAGTGACTCCTCATCAAGTTCTTTGTTTTCAACCTCAACAGGAGCTTCAAGAGTTATCTTTTCATCTGAGAACAGCATGAAATGGTAGATAAGTATCTTGGCAGCCTCTTTCAAGGCATCTTTAGGATGGATCGAACCGTCAGTTGTAATTTCAAGAATGAGCTTTTCATAGTCAGTCTTTTGCTCAACACGACAATCTTCTCTTGCAAAGTTTACATTCTTGATAGGAGTAAAGATAGAATCAATAGCTATAGTATCTATAGGTGCATTGTCTACTTTATTCTCATCTGAAGGAACATAACCACTACCTTTACCGATTGTAAAATCCATAACGATTTTTACGCTTGGCTCCATAGTACAAATGTGAAGATCAGGGTTGAGGACAGTGAATGACTGAAGACTCTTAGAAAGATCGGCAGCAGTGAATTCTTGCTTTCCACTAACAGTAACCGTTGCACTTTCGCTCTCTTCATCCTCAATCATTCTCTTTAAGCGAACTTGTTTAAGATTGAGAACGATGTCTACTACACTTTCAATCACACCTGGAATTGTGTCAAACTCATGAGCGACACCTTCGATGCGAATGGAAGTGATAGCAAAACCTTCCAATGAAGATAGCAGAATGCGACGAAGCGCGTTTCCAATGGTTGTTGCGTATCCAGGTTCAAGAGGACTGAATTCGAAACGACCAAAAGTTTCGGTTGCATCGAGCATTAAGACCTTATCGGGTTTTTGAAATGCTAAAATTGCCATAATAATTGCGAATTATATTAGTGTTAATGCCTTAAAGCAAGCTACTACTTAGAGTACAACTCGACGATAAGTTGTTCGTTTATTGTTTCAGGGATTTCAGTACGCTCAGGAACGTTCAGGAATTTACCTGCACATTTCTCACTGTTCCATTCAATCCAAGAAAATTTATTATTACCACGTGAAAGGCTATCTTGAACAACTTCAAGACTCTTTGAACGTTCGCGAACTGCTATGACATCACCAGGTCTTACGATTGTTGATGGCACATTACAGATTTCACCATTACGGGTTATATGACAATGACTTACCAACTGACGAGCAGCTGGACGGCTAGGGGCAATACCCATGCGATAAACTAGATTGTCAATACGAGACTCAAGAAGAAGGATAAGATTTTCACCTGTACGTCCTTTCATTCTAGCTGCCTTTTCATACATCTTGCGGAATTGTCTCTCAAGAACTCCGTAAGTATATTTAACTTTTTGCTTTTCAGCCAACTGAGTACCATACTCAGAAGTTTTTTTGCGTTTCTTTGCTAGACCATGTTGTCCTGGAGGATAATTTCTTTTCTCTAGGTATTTGTCAGGTCCATAGATAGGTTCGCCAAATTTGCGGGCTATTTTGGTTTTAGGCCCAGTATATCTTGCCATATTCTAATTCCTTTTTTAAAAATTAAACATGTTTATACTCTACGACGGCCTTTAGGGCGGCATCCATTATGTGGAAGTGGAGTTACGTCAATAATTTCTGTAACTTCAATACCCGCTCCGTGAAGAGTACGAATTGCAGATTCACGACCTGCACCTGGTCCTTTTACATAAGCCTTTATTTTACGAAGGCCAAGATCATAAGCCACTTTGGCTGCGTCCTGAGCTGCTACCTGAGCTGCATATGGAGTGTTCTTCTTTGAACCTCTGAAGCCCATTTTACCAGCTGATGACCAGCTGATTGTTTGGCCTGTGCTGTTGGTAAGAGTAACGATAACATTGTTGAAAGTAGATGCAATATGGGCTTGACCATAGGCATCGACTTTGACAACTCTCTTTTTGGTTGATGTTGCTTTTTTTGCCATAATTCAAGTCTCCTATTTAGTTGCTTTCTTCTTGTTAGCTACAGTCTTCTTACGACCTTTACGTGTACGAGCATTGTTCTTTGTGCTTTGTCCACGAACTGGAAGACCGAGACGATGGCGGATACCGCGATAGCATCCTATATCCATCATTCGTTTAATATTCATTTGTACTGAAGAACGAAGCTCGCCTTCAATCTTGTACTCTTCAGCAATTTTTCCACGAATTGCTGCAATTTGGTCGTCATTCCAATCTTTAACCTTGATGCTTTCATCAATGTTAAGCTCACCCAATATTTTCTGTGATGAGCTACGACCGATACCGAAGATATAGGTCAAACCTATAACTCCACGCTTGTTTTTTGGTAAATCAACTCCGGCTATACGTGCCATATTTTTAATTTAATTATTTATGTTTTTACAAATCAATAAAATTATCATTGGCGCATTTTGAACTTTGGATTCTTTTTGCAAATAACATACAAGCGGCCTTTGCGCTTAACGATTTTACAATCCTCACTACGCTTCTTGATGGATGTTTTAACTTTCATTTTTGTAAGTATTTATTTATTTATATCTGAAGGATATTCTACCCTTTGTCAAATCATACGGAGACATTTCAACTCGAACCTTATCACCCGGGAGTATTCTGATATAGTGCATTCGCATTTTTCCAGATATGTGTGCAACTATCACATGACCATTATCAAGCTCGACTTTAAACATCGCATTTGATAACGCTTCGATTATTGTACCTTCTTTCTCAATTGATGACTGTTTTGGCATAAATTATATTCCGTAGTGCTTATTTGTTATTTTCGATAAATTCAAAAGTCGATAAAATATCAGGGTGCCCTTTCCTTATGGCTACCGTCAACTCAAAATGAGCTGACTTTTTATGGTCAGCGGTGTAAACTGCCCATCCATTATCGTCAAGATAGACATCCTTAACACCTTGGTTAATCATCGGCTCAATGCAGATGACCATGTTCTCTGACAACTTCACTCCTTTCCCTCTGCGTCCATAGTTTGGAACTTCAGGACTTTCGTGAAGATGATGTCCAATTCCGTGACCTACAAGTTCTCTTACTACTGAGTAGCCAAGATTCTCTGTGTAGGACTGAATTGCAAAGCCAATATCACCGATGCGCGCACCGGCTACGGCTTGCTCAATTCCTTTATAGAGCGATGCTTTTGTTGCATCAAGCAATGCTTGATCTTCAGCACTTATCTGCCCTACTGGGAAGGTGTATGCCGAATCTCCATTTAACCCTTTATAAGTAGTTCCGCAATCCAAAGATACAATATCTCCTTCATTTAATCTATAGTCAGATGGAAAACCATGAACTACAGTATCATTTACGGAAATACAAAGGGTATATGGAAATCCACCATAACCTAAGAAGCCTGGTTCTGCGCCGTTGTCGCGAATAAAAGTTTCCGCTAATTTATCAAGTTCCAAAGTAGTAATACCTGGCTCGATGTGACGGCCGACCTCTGCTAATGTCTTAGAAACAATTAATGCATTCTCTCTAAGCAACGCTATTTCTTCTTCGGTCTTAATTTTTATCATCTTCTAAATAATTTAACAATATTACATTCCAGCACGTCCTTGAAGACGACCTGTCTTCATAAGTCCGTCGTAGTGACGCATGAGCAAATGACTCTCAATGTGCTGAAGAGTATCCAATACCACACCTACAAGGATAAGCAGAGATGTTCCACCATAGAAGCTTGCAAATTGGTTATTAACACCGAGCAGTTGGGCAAATGCAGGGAGAATCGCTACAATGGCCAAGAAAATTGAACCAGGGAGTGTAATACGTGACATAATGGCATCTAGATAATTGGAGGTTTGTTTTCCAGGTTTATAACCAGGAATGAAACCACCATTTTTCTTCATTTCTTCAGCCATGTTGGTTGGATTTACTGTAATAGCGGTGTAGAAATAAGTAAATATTACAACCATCAAAGCAAAGGTGAAGTTATACCAGAAACCTACAGGATTGTTCAATACAGCTGAAAGACCTTTGGTAACATCAAATCTTGAGAAAAGAAGTGGAATCAACATCATAGCTTGAGCGAAGATAATAGGCATAACACCAGCAGCATTTATCTTCAAAGGAATGTATTGACGTACACCACCATATTGTTTGTTACCAACGATACGTTTAGCATATTGTACAGGTACTTTACGAACGGCTTGAACAAGTGCAATAGTTGCAATGAACACAAAGAAGAGAACTACCAACTCAATGATAAACATAAGTATACCACCTGTTGTTTGAGTAAACTTCTCAGTAATTTCAATCCAAAGAGCACTTGGGAGACGTGCGATAATACCAATCATAATGATCAGGGAGATACCATTTCCTAAGCCGCGGTCTGTAATTCTCTCACCTAACCACATTACGAACATTGTACCACCAATCAAAATTATTGTTGCAAATGCGCCATACCAAAGACCTTGCATTGATGAAATGAAAGCCTCGGCTGGAAGTTGTGCATGTAGGTTTGCTACATATGCAGGACCTTGAATTGCAAGAATAATGATTGTAAGTACCCTTGTATATTGATTCATCTTTCTGCGACCACTCTCTCCCTCTCTTTGAAGACGTTGAAAAAATGGAATCATCACACCCAAAAGTTGGATGACGATGGATGCAGAAATGTAAGGCATAACGCCCAATGCAAAGATAGAAGCATTACCAAAAGCACCACCTGAGAACATGTTCAGTAGACCGAGCAAGCCTTCAGATGATTGATTTTGGAGATTAGCCAACTGAGCTGCGTCTATACCCGGGATTACAATAAAGCAGCCTAGACGAAATACTGCCAGCAATGCCAAAGTATAGAGAATTCTCTTGCGAAGCTCATCTATCTTCCATATGTTCTTTAATGTCTGAAAGAATCTTTTCATGATAATTAAATAATTGTAGCTTTACCTTCAGCAGCTTCAATCTTAGAGATAGCGCTTTTTGAGAAAGCATGTGCTGTCACTTCTAATTTTGATGTAAGCTCACCATTACCAAGAATCTTGATAAGATCCCTCTGGCGTGCAAGACCTGCTTCTACAAGTGTGTCGATATCGAGAACATTTGTATTGAGTTTCTCGCTAAGAGCCTGCAATAAAGCTACATTGATACCTTGGTATTCTACTCTGGTAGGGTTTTTAAAACCAAATTTAGGACTAGTACGCTGGAGTGGCATCTGACCACCCTGGAAACCTATTTTACGAGAATAACCGCTTCGAGATTGAGCACCTTTGTTACCACGTGTAGATGTTCCACCATGGCCGGAACCTTCACCACGACCGATACGTTTAGCTCTTCCTTTTGAACCTTCAGCTGGTTTAATACTATTTAGTTTCATTGACTATTTCTCCTATGCTTTAGTTTTATTTTCTTCAGATACTTCCTCAACAGTTACCAGATGACTAACTTTCCCAATCATTCCTTTGGTAACTTCGGTAAGTTCAACCTCAACAGTTTGATGCATGCGGTGAATCCCGAGAGAAAGCAGATTTGCTTGTTGTCTAATAGTTGCGCTGTTTTTACTGCGAACTTGTGTAATTCTTACTTTTGTCATAGTATCACCTCCTAGCCTTTAAATACTCTCTCCATTGGGATGCCGCGAAGGCCTGCTACCGTATAAGCGTCTCTAATTTCACGAAGAGCAGCTATTGTAGCTTTCACCAAGCTATGAGGGTTAGATGAACCTTTTGATTTTGCAAGAATATCATGAATTCCTACTGACTCGAACACGGCACGCATCGCACCACCGGCCTTAATACCAGTACCGGGAGCTGCAGGAGCCATAAATACGCGAGCACCACCAAATTTAGCTTCTTGAGCATGAGGGATAGTGTCGTGAATAATAGGAATTTTCACTAGATTTTTCTTAGCGTCTTCAATACCTTTAGATATTGCGGTAGTTACTTCATTAGCTTTTCCAAGACCATAACCGACAACACCTTTTTCATCGCCAACTACGACGATTGCTGCAAAAGAGAAGTGACGACCACCTTTAGTAACTTTTGTTACTCTCTGAACAGCGACCAAACGATCTTTAAGTTCAAGATCAGTGGTTTTTACTTTTTTAACATTGATATCTGCCATATTACTTCTTAGAATTTAAGGCCACCCTCACGGGCACCATCTGCTAAACTTTTAACTCTTCCGTGATAAAGATAACCTCCACGATCAAATGATACTGTGTCAATTCCTTTTTCAATAGCACGTTTTGCTATTTCGTTTCCAACAATCTTCGCTGCCTCGATTCCTGATTTGCCTTTGCAAGTCTCAATAAGGCCTTTGTCTGCTGATGATGCTGCACATAATGTTAGATGCTGTACATCGTCAATAACTTGAACGTAGATTTGTTTATTACTTCTGAATACTACCATTCTTGGGCGCTCCGCAGTACCATTTACCACTTTGCGAATACGGTAATGAATTCTTTGTCTTTTTTCTTTTTTATTGATTGTTGCCATATTTCAATCCTCCTATTATTTAGCGGCGGCGCTCTTACCTGCCTTGCGGCGGATTTCTTCGCCTACGAACTTGATACCTTTACCTTTATATGGTTCTGGCTTACGGAGTGAACGAACTTTGGCAGCTACTTGTCCGAGCAATTGTTTATCACAGCTCTTAAGTACCAATACCGGATTCTGTCCTTTCTTGACAGCCTCAGCTTCTGCTTTTACTTCAGCTGGTAGCATGAACTGAATGTCATGTGAATAACCGATGCTGAAAGTCATAATTTGACCTTGAACTTCAACACGGTAACCAACACCGACAAGTTCTTGTTTTGTAGTGAAGCCTTCTGAGCAGCCAACTACCATATTATGAATCAAAGCGCGATATAGACCGTGCATTGAGCGATGGCGTGGTTGATCTGTCGGACGGCTTACCTTTACTTCTCCCCCTTCTATTTCAACTTTGATGTCTGGATCTACTTTCTGAGACATCTCGCCTTGGGGTCCTTTAACCTTTACCACATTATCCTTTGTAACTTCTACAGTTACATTGGCTGGCAGGTGTACAGGCAATTTACCAATTCTTGACATTATTAAATGATATTAAATTATTATTAACATACATAGCAGATTATTTCACCGCCAACATTCATTTCCTTGGCCTCTTTATCAGTGATGATACCTTTAGAGGTAGAAATGATAGCAATACCCATTCCATTGAGTACGCGTGGCATATCGTCAACGCCTGAATATTTCCTCAAACCAGGAGTGCTCACGCGAACGATTTTTTTAATAGCTGCTGTTTTTGTCTCAGGATGATACTTGAGAGCAATTTTAATTGTGTTGTAAGGATTTGCTTCGACAACCTTGTAAGCCAAAATGTAGCCTTTTTCGTGAAGAATGCGAACAATTTCACATTTCATCTTTGAAGCAGGAACTTCTACAGTTCTGTGACCTGCCATATAGGCGTTGCGAATTCTCGTAAGCAAATCTGCAATTGGATCAGTCATTTTTACTTTGTTTTTTTTGTGGACGACGCTCTAAAGCGCCCGATATCCGATTGTTTATAAATAAGTGTAAATATTTTCTACCAACTTGCTTTCTTCACTCCTGGAAGAAGACCCTTTGAGGCCATCTCACGGAACTGAATACGGCTGATACCAAACTCACGCATATATCCTTTAGGACGACCAGTGAGGGAGCAACGATTATGAAGGCGGCAAGGACTTGAGTTCTTTGGTAATTTGTCAAGGGCTGTCCAATCTCCTGCTTCTTTCAACGCAGCACGTTTCTCAGCATACTTTGCTATCATTTTTGCACGTTTAACTTCGCGTGCTTTCATTGATTCTTTTGCCATATCTTTTACTTTCTAATATTTTTAAAAGGCAAACCGAATTCACGAAGCAAAGCGTAAGCTTCTTCGTCTTTGTCGGCAGAAGTCACAAAAGTGATTTCCATACCCATCACTTTAATAATTTTGTCAATGTCAATTTCTGGAAAAATGATTTGTTCTTTAACACCTAGAGTATAGTTACCCCTACCGTCAAAATTCTCAGAAATACCTTTAAAGTCACGAATACGTGGAAGAGAGATAGCAATCAATCTTTCAAGAAACTCGTACATTTTCATACCACGAAGGGTAACTTTAGCGCCGATTGGCATACCGCGACGAAGTTTGAAGTTTGAAATATCTTTTCTAGAAACTGTCTGTACAGCTTTTTGACCAGAGATAATAGAAAGCTCTTCTTGAGCAACCTCAACGAGCTTCTTATCCTGAGTAGCACGACCAACACCTTCGTTAACTATAATTTTAACAAGCTTTGGTACCTGCATTATAGTCTTATAGCCAAACTCTTTTGTGAGTTTATCAATAATTTCCTCTTTATATTTCTTCTGCAATGAAGGAACATAATTTGATGGAAGAGCTTGAGCTACTACTTTTTCTTCCTTTTTAGCTTTTGCCATTATTTAATTTCCTCCCCAGTTTTTTTAGAGTAACGCATAAGCTTGCCGTCAGCATTTAGACGACGACCGATACGAGTTGGACCACCTTTTGAAGGGTCTACAACTTGAAGGTTTGATACATGAATACCAGCCTCTTGTTCTACAATACCACCTTGTGGGTTTTGAGTATTTGGTTTTGTGTGTTTTTTAACCATGTTGACTCCTTCAACAATGGCACGGTCCTTACCTATAAGAACTTCGAGAACTTTGCCGGTCTTGCCCTTGTCGTTCCCTGCGTTTACATATACGGTATCACCTTTTTTGATATGCAACTTTTTCATAATCTCTGTTTATTATATTACCTCAGGGGCAAGTGAGACGATTTTCATAAAGTTTTCGCGTAATTCCCTTGAAACAGGGCCAAAGATACGAGTACCGACAACTTCATCTTGTTTAGATAGCAATACGCAAGCATTGTCATCGAAACGAATATAAGAACCATCAGCACGACGAATTTCTTTCTTTGTACGGACTATAACTGCATTAGATACTGCGCCCTTCTTGATGTTACCACCAGGAATCGCACTTTTCACAGCGACAACGATTTTGTCACCTACACTGGCATAGCGACGGTTAGTACCGCCAAGAACACGGATACAAAGAACTTCCTTTGCACCACTATTATCTGCCACCATCAAACGTGATTCTTGTTGTATCATATTATTTCACTTTTTCTACGATTTCTACTAATCTCCAACGTTTTGTCTTACTTAGTGGACGAGTCTCCATGATGCGAACTGTATCGCCTTCACTACACTCGTTTTTCTCGTCTTGAGCGACAAATTTTGTGGTTTTATTTACGAATTTACCGGAAATAGGGTGTTTTTCTTTTGTCTTTACAGCAACTACAATAGATTTGTCCATTTTGTTGCTTACCACAATCCCGATTCTTTCTTTACGAAGATTTCTTTCCATTGTTAGAATCTATTTTAGTTCTGTTTTTCTCTTTCAGCCAAAATAGTCATCATACGTGCGATGTCAGTTTTAGCTTTATTAATTTTGGATTTATCTTCCAAAGGAGAGATGATGTGGTTCATTCTCATACTATTGAGACTTTGTTTTTCGGCTTCTATGCGCTCGCGCAAATCGTTAATCGCCATTTCGCGTACTTCTTGTGCTTTCATTTTAACTCTCCTAGATTAGACGTTTTCAACATAATCTCTTCTGATCACAAATTGGCATGTGATTGGAAGTTTCTGGGCTCCAAGACGAAGAGCCTCTTTAGCAACTGCCATAGGAACACCCTCAGCTTCAATCAACATACGGCCTGGAGTGATAGGGGCAACGAATCCCTCTGGATTACCTTTACCTTTACCCATACGTACTTCAGCTGGTTTCTTTGTGTAAGGTTTGTCAGGGAATACCCTAATCCAAATCTGACCTTCACGTTTCATGTGACGAACTACAGCTTGACTAGCAGCCTCAATCTGCTGACCTGTGAGCCAGCAACTCTCCATGGTTTTAATACCAAATGAGCCAAAGGCGAGTTGATTACCCCTTTGGGCAAATCCCTTCATACGACCTTTCTGTGGCCTTCTAAATTTGGTTTTCTTAGGTTGTAACATTGTTTTTACTATTATTAATAAATATTGTAAACTTCTTATGCCCAATGCCTTAAGCGGTTTTAGCTATAAAACACGGGTTGCAAAGGTAACTCAAATATTCTAATTACCAAATTATTCTACCATAAAATTTACATGCTAATGAAAAATATTTCAGCAAGTTAGAGATTTGCACTATCTGATGAAAAAGTATCTTTTTGACCAGTGATTTTTATCACATCAAACTTTCCGTTATCAAAAACAGCATAATTTTCTCCATGAGACCACGAATCTAAAATTACAAAATGTGATTGTCGATCAATCTTTAAATCAATTTTTTGATGAAGATGTCCAAAAATAAAGAAGTCAGCAGGTTTATTTGAATGTAAACCAAGAGCATATTTATACAAATTATCATTCTCCCCCTTAAAAACATATGGATTTTGGGATGATTTTTTCCGTGAAGAACGCGACCAATAATGAGCAAAAGAATAAATCCATGGAGAAGGAAGGCAAAGCAATAATTTAATGCATATTTTACCTTTAAAAAGCAGATTCATTATCTTAACCCCCAAAGAGGTTTTGCCAAGGCCATCACCATGAGCCACCCAGAATCTATAGCCATTTTTCTCAAAATAATAAGGTTGGGGAATCACCTTCAACCCTATTTGATTTTCCAAATAACCGAATGTCCAATAGTCGTGATTGCCGGGGCAGAAATATATTGTTATGCCTCTTTGTATTGCAGAAGACATGGATGTAAGCACTTTGTCATATCCTTGTGGAATGGCTTGCTTGTATTCGAGCCAAAAATCAAAAATGTCACCTAATAAATACACAGCCTCTGCTTCCGGCCCCAAGCCATCAAGAAAATCTACAAATTGCTGTTTAGCAACCAACTCTTCAAAGTCCTCCTTGCTTCCAAGATGTGTGTCAGACAAGAAATATATCTTTCCAGAATTCATTATTATGCAAAAATCAAGCAGAGGGATGCAACAAGAATGCAGTATAGTGCAAACCAAGATAACTTAGATTGTTTCACTAATGCTATCATAATTTTGCATGCAAATAATCCTGACACAAAGGCAGATAAAAATCCGATAATTAAAGGGAGAATTGCAATACCGGAAGAAGCGCTAGACATATTGCCACCTATCAACTCCAAGAAGGCCTCACCAAGAATTGGCACAAGAACCATAAGAAATGAAAACTGCGTCACTTCTTCTTTTTTCATTCCGCACAGCAAACCTGTGGAAATTGTAGCACCACTTCGAGACAAACCGGGAACAACAGCCACAGCTTGAGCGACACCTATTAATAATGATCTTGAATAATTCAAAGGTTTCTCTTTTGGCTTTGCGAATGTTGCATACAAAAGCAGTAAGGCTGTTACATACAAAGCAATAGATATTTGCTTCATTCCACCGCCAAACAGCATCTCCACTTGGTCCTTAAAAAAAACACCTACAACAAAGACGGGAATCATTGAGACCAAAATAAATAATACATATTTAGTTTGACTATTGTATGTAAACTTAAACAATCCCTTAATCAAATCAAGTATTTGATGACGGAATACAATAATTACACTCAAGACTGTTGCCGCATGGACAAGCACCTCAAAAACAAGATTATCCGTTTGTATGCCGAATAATTCTTTAGCAATGAGCAAATGGCCACTACTACTTACCGGCAGAAATTCGGTAAGTCCCTGCACTATACCCAAAATAAGGGCTTCAAACCAAGACATCCAGTACTACTCCTCAGATTTGGGTCTACGCATAATTGCAATAATCACGAATAAAATGCCAAGGATGATAAGCAAAGGAGAAAGAACCATTCTCCTAAAATCAAACATAGCATCATTAAACACAGTTAGATCTTGCGAACCACCGCCTAACATCAAGATATAGCCGGAAACCATCACCAGCAAGCCAACAATGATTAAGCGAACTCCTTTGGAAGAAACAGAATAATTATCTTTCATTATATATTAATAGTATAAATCATCTTCGGAAGTGTAGGCCAATCTGCCCACTACATACCAAGCTGCAGAAATGCAAAGCACAATGCCAACTACAAAGACGATGCCGCATACATACGAAATAGTATGGACATCGAATATGTCGGCCAAAGGCCCAATATTCTTACCAGTGTAAGCCAGCAAGGCCGCAAACAGACCTCCAGCAATGACGGCAGAGGCAGCCCCTTGCCAAAAAGCTTGCCACACAAAAGGCTTTCTGATAAAGCTTCTTTTAGCACCAACAAGCATCATTGTGTGAATAGTAAATCTTTTGGAATAAATGTTCAATCTTACCGTATTGCAAATAAGTGAGAAAGAAATAATCATCAATAGAGCAATTGCAACAGCCATCACCAAAGCAATTTTTTCAAGATTCGAATTAAGAGTCTCAATCATAGATTCTTGATAACTCACTTCTTTAACTTTTGGGATAATCTCCAATATTGCACTTATATTTGCTAATGAGTCTTTATCAAAATATTCACTCTTTACATTTACATCTATTGAAAATGGAATGGGATTTACCTCAAAAACTTTGAGAAAATTCTCACCTAACATTTCTTGCATTTGTTTTGTTCCATCTTCTTTTGAAATATAGTTTGTATGTAGAACAAATGGCATCTGTTGGATATCTTCCTGAATCTGCAATGCTTCCTCTTCAGTGGCATTCTGATGAAGAATTACAGAGACAACTGCATTTTCTTTGAAATAATCAGAAACTTTATTTGCGTTAATCACAAGAAAAGCACCGGCTGCAATAAGCAATAAGACAAAACTAATACTTATGACTGAAGACAAATATGAATTGATTAGTCTTCGTGTAATTATATTTTTTTCAGATGAATCCATAATGTTTTCCCGAGAACAAAGGTAATCAAAAAAAATTATTACCTTTGTAAGAAATTTGGCTTAATATACGAATTATAAAAAATGAGCGAACCCATTAGAGTCCTATTTGTCAATTCTGAAATATATCCTTACTCGCCAGAGTCTGATATTGCAATTGTTGGCAGATTTTTACCTCAAAGCCTCCAGGAAAGAGGCCGAGAGATACGCTCTTTTATGCCAAGATACGGCACAATCAATGAGCGCCGTCATCAACTACATGAAGTCATTCGTCTATCAGGAATGAATATCATAATTGAAGATATTGACCGCCCTCTAATTATCAAAGTTGCTTCTATTTCTTCAGCAAGAATGCAAGTATACTTTATTGACAATGATGATTACTTTCAACGAAAAGCCATATCAAATGATGCCGATGGTAATTTTTTTGAAGATAATGACGAGAGAGCCATGTTTTTCGCCAGAGGTGTATTGGAAACAGTGAAAAAGTTGCGTTGGAAGCCGGACATTGTGCATTGTCAAGGATGGATTTCTCACATAGTTCCACTTTACCTCAAAAGAGCATACGATAACGACCCGATTTTTTCTGACAGCAAAGTAATATTATCTCTATATAGCGACGAAAATCACAATTTTAAAGGCAATATTGCAGAAAAGCTTCCAATTAATGGCATCACTGCAAGCGATGTTGATGTTATTAAGGAATCTGATGGCATAAATATTGCTAAACTTGCTATTCGATATGCTGATGGTGTCATCTATGGGTCAGATGGCATTGACAGTCGTCTCACCGACTATATCACCGAGCGTAATCTACCTACGATTGTCAGCCCTGAGATCGGTATAGATCGCAAAGAATACATAAAAGAATACGATACTTTTTACGAACAAATTTTGCATGCAAATGTCACGGACAAGGAATAAATTGGCGTTGGGTAACTTAGTTTTGCTGCTATCCATATTCTCTTTCACATCATGTATTGACACAGACTTCTCCGTTGGCGGAGAGTTGATGCCTTCTAATAATAACCTTTTTGTTAAAGTTGCTTCCATTGATTTGCCTGTCGGATTAAAATCTACATCTGATATGCAATCATCTTCATATTATTACACTATAGGTAGTATTCGTAGCGAAGAGTTTGGACTTAGCAAAATTGACCTGGCTGCCACAATCTCTCCGGCAGATACGGGCTACTATTGGGGAAATGATGTGCAATTAAACAATGCCTACATAGAACTTATCTTATCTTCGGTCAAAACTTTTAAAGAAGGTCAAGAAAATATTCCTCAGAACTTATATGTTTATCCTATGACGAAAGCCATGGATACTACTATGATTGTTTGTTCTAGTATCACTGAAAATGACTATGAGCATCGTCCTATTGGCAGAGCTATTCTGCTAGACCAGGACACTGTAAAAATACCGATTGAGAAAGCATGGGCGTCAAAGTTCCTATCTGCATCAAAGACGGAATTGGATAGTCTTGATTTATTTATCGCAAACTACTATGGTGTCTATATGTCAACTGACGACCCAATGGAGGGTGAAATTGGTGGACGTTTGAATAACTACATCTCTGCAACTTTGCAATTAAACGTCAATTCTACCAACAAAATCAATATTCGCAGAGACACAACCTATACTTTTGATATTGGCAGCCCCTATTATGGTTTGGCTACTCAAGTATATCACCACGATTCGAAAGACATGGAATTGTCACCCGACAATGACAGCAAGGTTCTTTACTATGAAGGCCTCGCTGGTGTAAAACCTTTTATTGATGCTGCCATTCTAAAAGAAAGCATTCAAAAATGGGCTGATGATAATAATATTGACTTATCAAAAGTTTTGATTTCAAGAGCTACATTTGAATTCCCATTTGAATTCCCTGATAATTATAAATTAGTTGATAATTATTATCCTCAGGCTTTGTTTCCTGCATTTTATCAAGAAGACTCTGATGGTATCAAGCGTTACAATCTGATGAGCTCAATATATGATAATACTTATAATAAAGGTACTATCAATCGCTCTTTGTTCTGCTATAAGCCTGATGTTACTTATTATATCCAAGCTATCATCAAAAAAGAAGAAGTTGGATCTGATAATGATATATGGATGATTGCACCTTTTGAATATACGGAGAAGTCCTCAGACAACAGTAACAATAGCAGCTATTATAACCCATACTCATACGGATATTATGATCCTTATGGATATGGCGGATATGGCGGATATGGCGGTTATGGCGGTTACGGCGGCGGTTATACCAGCATGATGTACAGCCAAATGTATAATCAATCAAGTAGTTCTTCCGGTGAAGTCTATTACTATGCTGATTATATCAACTATTCTATTGGAAAACTCAATGGTAATGGTGCGGAGAGAAGACCTCAACTACATATTACTTATGTAGAGACAAACTAGGATTATTTTTTGGCATTGCGCTTTGCTTTGCGCTCTTCCTTTTTATTTTTTTTTGCGTCTACTGTCTGATAAAAAGGCGTCTTGAACTTTTCAGGAATTACAATAGTCGGCCGTTTTTGTGCAAAAATCGACTCATATAGTTCATCATATTTTCCTTCATTCCATATCTTGATTAGTTCCTCAAGGTCTTCATCTTCTCCCATTGGATCATATTGACGTTTTATGTCCCCTTTCAACATTTTGGCAATCCCTTGCCAAAAACCGGCATTAATATTACCCAAATACTTTTGAATAATATAATATGGTGGCATTCCAACTTCTCTATCAATCAATCGTATCATCATCAAACCTTGAGTGAGAGTCAACTGACGAAAAATAGGATCAAAATCTTTGAGTAATTCATCTTTCATGACATTCAAATATCTATCCTGCTCTTTATCATTATATTTTCGAGCAACAAAAATGCTGTCGGTCTCAAAGATAGTGTTTGCTACAAATAAGGCATAAGGATATGCTTTGCTAAAATTGTGAACTCTTTTGCAATATTGTATCCAATCTCGTTTGCTCATATTATGATTTGATAGAACACGAGATGGGGACAACATATCCAGATAAACTGTATCGCCGTCAATGACTTCATACTCCATGAACTTGCCAGATTTATTTTGTGCTTCTGCAAAATAGTTTGAAGTAAAGAGGACAAAGACAGATAATAAAAATACTTTAAGCTTCATTATAAAAAATTAGCACTGAGGTAATCTTCTACCACTTGAGGAAAATATTCTTGTTCCAAAAGGTGGATTTTCACTGCTACATCTTTAGCAGTATCACAAGGTAATACTTCACATTTTGCTTGAAAAAGGCATTTACCATGATCGTAAAATTCATCCACCAAGTGGATAGTGATGCCCGTTTCTTCTTCTTTGGCTGCAATACCAGCCTCATGAACATGCATACCATGCATACCTTTTCCACCATACTTCGGAAGCAAGGCCGGATGAATGTTAATGATTTTTCCGGGGTAGGCTTCAATCAGATGCTTTGGAACCATCATCAAAAAACCAGCCAAAATGATAGAAAAGATCTCATTCTGTCTTAAAATTGATATTATTGATGGTTTACCTTCATTGGTCCATTCATCTTGGCAATTTAGTTGTGACTTATCAAAGACGATAGATGGGACTGAAAGCTTTTTAGCTCGCTCGAGCACAAAAGCATCAGATTTGTTACAAAGTACGATTGAGACTTCGAATTGCTTACTATTTGAGAAATAGCGAATCAAATTTTCTGCGTTAGTGCCACTTCCTGAGGCAAAAAGAGCTAATTTTTTCATATTGAGAATAATCTTGGCAAAGTTAAAAAATTTGGTAATATGAAGAAATATTACTTACTTTGCCATCCGTTACTAAAAACTCTAATACTTATGGAAGAAATTGCTGCAAAAGTAAAAGCCATCATCGTTGACAAACTTGGTGTTGAAGAGAACGAAGTTAAAGAAAGTGCCAGCTTCACAAATGATTTAGGTGCTGATTCTCTTGACACAGTTGAATTGATAATGGAATTCGAAAAAGCATTCGGTATTTCTATTTCCGATGAGGCCGCTGAAAAAATTACTACAGTAGGCGATGTAATCAGCTATATCGGACAGAACGCCAAATAATATGCTATTAAAAAGAGTAGTAGTTACCGGTATCGGTACTGTTAATCCTTTAGGTAATAACACCACTGATTTCTTCTCTGCATTGGACAAAGGCATCAGTGGTGCTTGCTTTATTACGCTCTTTGATACTACTCTGTTCAAGACTCACTTTGCTTGTCAGGTCCAAAACTTCATTTTTACTAACTACGGATATGATCGTAAAGATGAAAACAAAAACGATAGATTTTGTCAGTTTGCGCTTGTATCAGCAGATGAGGCCAACAAAGACTGTGGAGTAGACTTTTCAAAAGAGAATCTTCGACGCGTTGGTGTCGTTTATGGCAGCGGCGTTGGCGGTTTGGAAACTTTAACGAGAGAAGTCAGTGAGTATGGGGCCACAGGGAATCCCCGATTCAGTCCATTCCTCATTCCAAAAATATTAACAGATACTGCTGCCGGTCAGATATCCATAAGAAATGGATTTAAAGGCCCAAATTTCGGAGTCACTTCTGCTTGTGCATCTTCAACCAATGCAATTTGCGTCGGACGACAAATGATTCAGCTAAGCAATGCCGATATGATGTTAGTAGGCGGTTCTGAAGCTCCAATCTGTCCTGCTGGATTGGGTGGTTTTAATTCTATGCACGCTATCTCTACCAACAATGACGAGTATAAAACTGCTTCACGTCCTTTTGACAAAAGACGCGATGGTTTTGTTCTTGCTGAAGGTGCTGCTTCTATAATTTTAGAAGAATATGAACATGCAGTTGCAAGAGGGGCTCACATTTATGCAGAATTGGCAGGCTCAGGCTATAGCGCAGATGCTTACCATATGACTTCACCTTTGGCTGATGGCACTGGAGCTGCACAAGCTTTGGAGAATGCCCTACTTGACGCAGGTCTTCAACCTTCTGATGTTGATTATATCAATGCCCACGGCACATCGACAGTTCAAGGCGATGTGGCTGAATTGTATGCCATAAAGAAAGTATTTGGTGACAAATCATATTTTCCAAACATCAGCTCTACAAAGTCTATGACCGGCCATCTTTTGGGAGCTGCCGGAGCTGTGGAAACTTTGGCTTGTATTCATGCTCTTAATAGCGGAATAATACCTCCTACCATTAACTTCCGCGAAGAAGATGAAAACATTGACTACAAGATGAAAATTACATTTAACGAACCTGTTGAGCGCAAAGTCAAAGTAGCCGTCAACAACAGTTTTGGATTCAGCGGTCACAACACTTGTTTAATTCTCAAAAGCCTATAACTAAAACAAGGCAGGCCTATTTCCAGATTTTTGAAGGATATTCACCAGCCTCTATAAGGGCCTCTATTTTTTCAATAGTAAATGGCCTGTCTTCTTTGTAGGTTACTCCAAACCATTTAGCATCACAGTCCAACACTTGTATTGTTGCTTCGCCGGAGCTAATAAGTTTATCTGCAATATATGGGATAAAAAATTCTGACTTGAGATTATCCTTGTTTGCATCCAAAAAGTCTATGAATATTCTGTCTGAAAGTTTGAAATATTCAGGAGTAAAACCCCAAAAATTCATCGATACATAGCTATTTGGAGCTAATTCATGTTTGACATCATTCTCTGAAAAGAAAATTTTGTCGGCTTGACGAGCAATTGCTGTACGTTCTGTGACAGTAGTGAGATAATGATTTGAATCAACTGAACAGATGCCTCTGGATACTGTTCCAAAATCTGACAAAGTATTCTCAAGATGATAACCCACAATGGCATATTTGCCTTCTGTGCCGACTATTGAGTTCAAATATGCAGCCATTGTCTCATAGCTAGAACGCCCATAAAAATCATCAGCATTAATAACTGCAAATGGCTCGTTAATAACACTTGCTCCCATCATTACAGCATGATTAGTTCCCCATGGTTTAACACGACCTTCTGGAACTGAATAGCCTTGGGGCAAATAGTCTAACTCTTGAAACACAAACTCAAACCTAACTTCGTCTCCAAATTTCTCAGATTGAAAATGTTCTTTAAATGCCTGTTCAAAAGAATGTCTGATAACAAACACAATTTTGCCGAATCCTGCTCTTATTGCATCAAAAATTGAATAATCAATAATTGCTTCTCCATTTGGACCAAGACCATCCATTTGTTTGAGAGAACCATATCTTGAGCCCATTCCGGCTGCGAGTATTAATAGTGTAGGTTTCATAATGTTTGTTTGTTTATTCTTTTCCTTTTTAAATAAGCCACTGTCAAGAGAGCAATCAAACCAAGAATAATCATTTGAGCCACTTGAGACTCATGAGAGATAGTAGCAAAGATGAGGGCAGTCTGCTGGTCCAAACCACATACTGGGACCAAAGCCATTGTAACCAAAACATGATAAGCTCCGAAACCACCTTGCACTGGAACTATCCAGCCTAAGAGGCCTACAATCATGATAAAAAGAGCATCCATGCCGTC
>JAAZCF010000272.1 GCA_012513425.1 Bacteroidales bacterium | reverse complement strand
TTGTTGTGCTATCCTCAGAATTATCAATCACTATTTCATTTTCATCCAATGCCTCGACTTTCTGAGTACAATTTGAAGGAGTTGAAATATTCCCGGGGGTATTAAAACGGAATTTTTCTTGTTTGACAAATGCTAAGTTTTGAACAAAAAGAGAATCCAACTCATCAGACAATAGTTTAAAAAATAGAGAATCACTTTGCGTACACAATTTCTCGAAAGAAGTACAAAAAGTAGAATCCTGTCGAAGCTTGTTCTGAAGTTTTTCTTCTTCTTTCTTAACGAGAGCCAAATATACTTTACTCATATAACCATCAAAATATTTATTAACAAATTGATATTGAGGCATCTCAAGGCCTTCATATAACTGTCTTTCTGACGAATAGAGAGTTCTATCGGTAATGTAAAATCTATCTTTTGGTCTTTGATCATCTCTCCAAACAAAGCCCTTTATCTTTTGGTTTTCTTTTTCAAGATTTATGATTGGATAAGCGTCACTTTTTGTCTGCTCATAATATTTCATCCTCTGGGCAACTCCATCTTTTAGAGCCACAGTCATAAATTGGGACTCTTTAATGTTTACTGTAGTAATTGCAGCGTCCTCTTTGAGGTAAAACATAGCATTCACTCCACCAAGAACATCGTATCTAAATAACTCATTATTTCTGAAATGGCCCAGCATCTCAGTACTTTTTATCTGATCATAATGTACCGAATCTTCTTGAGTAATTATCATTGCATTTTGCTGCATACTACCCCTGTTCAACTGGCCATTCTTCATCATCAGTATCATCACATCACTTGTCAATTGGCTAGAAATTTTGTGCCATAGCACAGGCTCTACATACATTCTGGCCAAAGAGTCCAAGTCACTATAGGCTAATGAATCGCATAATGCCTGCATATCGGTTCTATACATTTTTACATTTCGATAGCCTTCTATAAACCTTATTTTTGTTGTATCAACTACCGGTATTGCTGCAGTGGAGTCTTGTACGACAGCACTTTGAGGTTTTGACATATTTTCTTCCGATGCAGTTTCAGCTGATTCTTTTTTATCACCTGAAAGAGATTCAGGTTCGGATACAGGCTCTAAATCTGAAATTTGCTCTGTGCCGGCAGCAGAGATACTATCTTTCGAGACTTCATCTTCTAAAGCCTCACTCTGTGAAGGAGGAGGCAGCAAACTCTTCTCTGCGGCAGGGTCCAAACCAAGTAAAGTATATAATGAATCCGGAGCAGCAAGGCCCAAGGCCGCCAAACTATCAACCTTTTTCTGAGCATCATTTTTCAACTTTGTCTGTTTCGCAATATTTTCTGGGCGTTTTGCCATTACCTCCTCATAGGCTTTTTGCCTTAATTCAGCTGCTTTCTTTTCTGCTTCTTCAATGGCATCAACTAATATGTCATCTCTATTTTTCTCTCTTTCTGTCAGTTCTTCTTCTGTTATGTCACAACGTCTTACCGTGTATAACACTAAACTGTCAGCAGTTAAAAACAAAGTGTCTTTAACATTATTCTCATTCTCTCCATAATAAATTATGGACGGCTGATTAGTAAAGACCATGTGATCATTATTGAGAGAGTCTATTGAAACAATAGCCTTATGTGCCACAAATGCCGTTTCTCTCAGGGTGTCAAGCATCTCCACATTGTCATATGCCTCAACCCTATTATCAGTTCTATAGTAATTTAAATCACCAGCCCACATTTCGTAATCCGGGGTATTCATATAGACTTCTTTATTAAAGTTGACAACATCATTCTCTGTATCATACCATCCTGCCAATGCTTTCATAAAGGCATCTTCTCTCCATAAGTATGTGCGGTCTCGGAAATAAGCTTTGTTTTCTTCAGTTACATAATCCATTTTACTACTCTTGATGAAAATAGAATCGGTAAATAGTTGAACATCGTCCTCAAAAGTGAAAACTTTGGATGAGCTGGAGTATGTACCATTACGTCCTTCAATGATATTGCCATCTTTATCTTTCATGGCACCACCATTTCGAAACACAGCAATACTATCTTTGGTATTATAGTCCAGATTATTTGTTCTCAGGGTGTCTCCCTCATTGTCAAAAACATCCACTAAGGGGCCACGAAATTGAGCAAGGTTTTCACTGATAAAATATGTAAGACTGTCACTACGCAACACTGTTTTATCTTGAGTGATTCGCACATTTCTATATGCTTTAATAATTTCCGCTTTAATATCCCAGGCTGCAGAATCACAAAAGAGGTAAGCTCCATTATGGAAAAAAACTGCTGGTCCTTTGACCAACCTGAAGTCTCTATAATTAACTTGTGTCAACTTGGCCCACTCTGCATTCAGCAAAGATATAACACTATCAGAAGCCACAGGAGCTGATTGGCTTTGTGCCCGCAAAGGAACTAGGCAGGCAAGAAGTAAAAATAGCGAAATAACGGCCTTTCGGAGCATAATCTATTTAATCCAACCATCTCTGGAGAATTCACATGTAGAAAAAAGTGGATCTATCACGATATAAGTGGATTTTTGCTTCTCTGCGATAAATTTATCAATAGCAGTGTTAGCATTCTTGTTATTGGCCATATCTACGAGTGAATTATAGTCCGTCTCATAGCTTGCAACGTGAGAAGGGATAATTTCATCCAACTTGATAATTTTGTATATTGTATTACCTCTTCCTTCGTTGTCAACGGATTCAAATGGATCTGAAATTTCACCAACTTTCATATCTTTCAAGATATTATAATCATTGGGTTTTAGTTGGTCTTTTTCAAACACAGCAGAGCCTGTGTTTTCATCAACCATTACTCCACCATTTGTGCGTGTTTTGAAGTCTTCTGAAATTGCCCAAGCTGCTTGCTCAAAAGTCATGACACTATCATCAACAATAAGTGTTTTTACACTATCAAGCCTTGCGAATGATTTAATTCTATCGTTAGAAGTATATTCTGGTTTTATCAAAATATGACGAGCATTAAACATATCTCCCTCTTTCTCAATCATTTGGATAATGTGGAAGCCGTCGGGAGTTTCAATGATTGGAGACACTTGGTTAATTTTTAATGCCATAGCTGCATTTGAAAAAGCGGGCCAGTAAATAGTTTTGTTTGCCATTCCAAGTTCTCCACCCCTAATGGCACTTCCCGGATCTTGAGAATAAAGGCGAGCAAGAGAAGAAAATCTTTCACCATTTACTATCCTTTCGCGAATTTCCAAAAGCTTTTCTTTTACGATAGTAGCAGCAGAGTCTTTATCTGGATAGACTACAATTTGACTAAGTTTATATTGATCCGGAATTATAGGCAATTCTTGTGGATCTGTTTCTTCTGCAAACTTTTTTATATCTCTTGGTGTCAACTTAGGAATCTTGGAAATCACATCTTGCTGCATTTTTTGAGTCAAAAGCTGCTCTTCAATTTGTATTCTCCAGAGGTTTTCCAAATCATAACGACTCTTGTTGAAATACTCCTCCATTGCTTTCTCTCCACCCAATTGGGTAGTAATGCTGGCTATGCGCTGTGTCAAGTTATCTTGAATCTCAGGAGGTGTAACCATCAATGAGTCCAAGCGCGCTTGTGTTAGAAAGAGTTTATTTATTAATATTTCTTCAAATAAATCGCATCTGGCATTGCGATCTGCAACCAACCCATTAGCTCGCATCATCTGAACTTCTGATTCTATGTCTGACAACATAACAGCATCATTACCTATTAGTGCAATCGTTTTTTCAATTAAACCATCATTATATTGTTGTGCGGACAAGGCAAAGCTAGTAATCAATGTTGCTGCTGAAAGTGCAAAAAAACGCTTAATCATATCTTTTCATTTTATTGTTTTCAAGAGCCTCATTAAGCAAGTCTTGTTCCAATTTTGCAAGTATCTCTTGCTTTCTTTTACTAATAATGGCTTCTTGTATTTTCTTTTCATTATAATCAAAGGGTGTAAGAGTATTTGGTGGATAAATTTCATAAAAAAAAACTAAAATGTTTTTCTGTTCTCCTTCAATTATAAAACTCTTATTTTGAGATAACATATCTTCTAATTCAGACATCATCATTCCCAAATCTCTAGCTACTTGTAGCATAGAAACCCAAGATTGTGAATAATCTTCATATTTTTCAGCATAGGATTGACACAAATCATGCAATTGAGATAGTTCATCAGGATTAGTGGTCTGATATAATTCCTTTATGTTGGAGTAATATGGAGATCTCGAGCCAATCGTAATTAATCTGGCTTTAACAACCGAATAGTCATATATAAAGCTCTGTTGATGATTATTATAATAATCTTCCATCTGATCGCGACTTACTATAGTATCTATTCGACTTTCCATATACATTTTCTCATAACGGAAACTTATGAGATTGTTGCGAAAATCTTCAATTTCTTTTGTAATATCCCTCTCTTCCAGTGTTAATTGCTCTTGCGCTTTCAATGTTTTTAAGCGAGGAAGAGCCCAACTCTGCACATATTGATCTACCATAATGGCACTATCATGAGCTGACGATCCTTCCGGAATGAGCTTATATACATCCTGCTTATATAGCACATCTTTCCCTATTTTCACTAAGATATCACTCTTAGATTGAAAAAGAGAGCATGATGCAAGCATCAGTGCCACAATCAATATCGCAGAAAGACGCTTCATTATCTACTATAGTTTGGAGCTTCTCTGGTTATAGATACATCGTGTGGATGGCTTTCTGCCATGCCGGCAGCAGTAATTCTTACAAATTTGGCATTATGAAGCTGTTCGATGTTGCGTGCACCACAATATCCCATACCAGCCTTCAAACCGCCAATGAGCTGATATACGATTTCGGATAGTGTACCTTTATAAGGCACCTGAGCCACAATACCTTCTGGCACCAGCTTCTTAATATCTTCCTCCATATCCTGGAAATAACGATCTTTTGATCCCTTCTGCATTGCCTCCAAAGAGCCCATGCCTCTGTAAGACTTGTATTTTCTGCCATTAAGAATGATAGCCTCGCCTGGAGATTCTTCTACACCGGCGAACAGAGATCCTGCCATAATTGTAGATGCACCTGCAGCCAAAGCTTTTGTAATGTCACCTGAATAGCGGATACCACCATCGGCAATTACCGGAATACCTGTGTCTTTGAGTGCCATGGAAGCATTCATAACAGCAGTGAGCTGAGGTACGCCAATACCGGCAATTATACGAGTTGTGCAGATTGAACCAGGACCGATAACTACTTTGACAGCATCAACGCCACATCCCTTCAAAGCCAAGGCAGCCTCTGCAGTGGCTATATTACCAGCAACAATCTGCAGATGAGGGAAGGCTTGACGTATTTTTTTGATTGTATCCAACACAAATACTGAATGGCCATGCGCAGTATCAAGCACAATTGCATCAACATCCACACTTACCAATTTTTCAACTGTTTCAAGGCTGTATGAGTTGATGCCGACAGCTGCTGCGGTAAGAAGACGGCCTTTTAAGTCTTTGCTGGCTGTTGGATTCTTTTTAATTTTTTTTATGTCTTTGTATGTAATCAAGCCAACAAGAGTGCCATTATTATCTACTACTGGCAACTTTTCTATTTTATATTTTTTTAAAATTTCAATAGCGCTTACTATGTCGTTACCATGATCAATTGTTACGAGGTTTTCGCTGGTCATAACGTCTTTGATCAGGGTCTTTGGGTTATCCTGAAAACGAAGGTCACGATTTGTGACAATACCCATCAATTTGCGATTTTTATCCACAACAGGAATACCTCCAATGTGATTTTCAGACATTAGCGCTAGAGCATCTCCGATAACCTGATTACCATTAATAGTAATAGGATCGTAAATCATTCCGTTTTCGGCCCTTTTAACCTTGCGTACTTGCTCCATCTGTTCCTCTATTGGCATATTTTTATGAATTACGCCAATACCGCCTTCGCGAGCAATAGCAATTGCCAAATTTGCATCTGTAACAGTATCCATTGCTGCAGATACAATCGGAATATTCAACGAAATGTCACGCGAAAACATAGTGTTTGTGACCACATCGCGTGGAATAACTTCACTGCGAGCGGGAATGAGCAATACATCATCGAAGGTAAGGCCTTCAAAAATAACTTGATCTGAATGTTGTGTCATACTTTTTATTCTCTTAAAAGTGTCCTCAATTTGGCAAATATACAAAACATTTCGCTTATAGCAATCTACCTTGCCAGGTATCTCTTTCTATTAGCCTTTTTTCTAACATATTAAGCAATTGAACATTGCGAATTAGGCCCCATGGAGTCTCATTAACAAACCTTGGTGGGACTTCTCCGGTAAAGCGTTCTATGTATAGATCAGGATTCAGCCTCTCTAAAAAGTCTACGAAGAAATCAATGTACTCCTCCAAAGCGAAAGTCACAAAATCTTCTCTTTTCTCAGCAAATTCTTTTTCAATTTTTGTGCCTTTTATTATCTGAAGTTGATGAAATTTTACAGTATTTAAGGGCAAAGTGTTGATGATAGGTGCCATATCTATCATCATTTCTTTTGTCTCACCGGGAAGGCCGAAAATAAAGTGGGCACCTTGCATAATTCCCTTCTCTGCTGTCATCTCCAATGCTTTACGGGCGCAATTAAAATCATGACCTCGATTAATGCGTTTCAATGTTTCATCATAGCATGATTCTATTCCATATTCGACAACCACTACTTTGTCTTGTGCAAGATCTTTAAGAAAATCCAATTTTGCATCATCAATGCAGTCCGGTCTAGTTCCAATGACAATTCCGACTACATCCTGATGAGATAAAGCCTCAAAATAGAGTCTTTTCATCTTATCTAAAGAGCCATAAGTGTTGGAATAGGATTGAAAATATGCCAAATATTTCGATGTGTGTCGATAACGACCTTTGTGAAATTTTATACCTTCATCCAATTGTTGTGATATGGATTTATCCGGAGTACTATAGTTTGGATGGAACGCATTGTTATCACAATAGCTACAGCCTCCTTTTGATATGCTGCCATCTCTATTCGGGCAGCTGAAACCGGCATCAATAACCAACTTTTGCAGTCTGCAACCATAATGTTCTTTGAAATAGCCCACAAAGCTATTATACCTACGTGTATCCATATATTAATATACCAAAAAGGGCAACCGCTGTGTGGTCACCCTCTCGATATCAATTTAAAAGTTTAAAAAGAAACTGTTGGAGCGATTTCGCTTCCTTCCGCTGCCTGGAAATAGGCTTTCTTTTCGAAGCCGGAAATTCCTGCAATTATGCTAGCAGGGAATCTGCGAATCATGCTATTATAAGGCTGAACAGTCTCATTAAATTTGTTTCGCTCGACCGCAATGCGGTTTTCAGTACCTTCCAACTGAGCTTGGAGCTCTTTGAAACTTTCGTTAGCCTTCAGCTCCGGGTACTTTTCTACAACTACCATGAGACGACCAAGGCTTTGACTTAAATTATCTTGAGCTTGCTGAAAAGCAGACAAGTTTTCTTCAGTCATGTTGGTTGGATCAATAGTTGTCTGAGTCGCTTTGGCGCGGGCTTCAATAACATCAGTAAGGGTTGATTTTTCAAAATCTGCCACTCCTTTGACTGTAGCTACTAGGTTAGGAATAAGATCTGCTCTGCGCTGATAAACATTTTCCACATTTCCCCATGCTTTTGCAACATTTTCATCAGCAGTCACCATCTTATTGTTGGTTCTTACGCCCCATAGAACTACTATAGCAATTACTATGATTACAATAATACCGCCGGAAATTTTTTTCATAACTTTACTTTTTAGCTAATTGGCTGAGTTTTTCAAATAACTGATCGTAACCTTCGTAAAGGTCTTTTTGGATAGCTTTATAGTGAGCTTTTAATTCTGCAGTATCCATGCGAACGATTTTTTCAACACCTTTTTCATTTGCAACAATCTTTTTTGGAAAATTCACTCTTGAAGAGAGATTGTCTGACAATGCAAGGCTTTCTGTGATAAGCTCATACACTTCTTTATCTTTCTTTCCTTCTTGGAAATCACTAAAGAGAACGCAATCGCTTACAAAATCATTTAGAAGAAATTTAATATCCTTCTTAATAACACGTAGATTCATTTTTTTTGAATATTTTGTAGTTTATACTTTTACCATTTATTAAGTGGAAGGCCATACATCTTCATATGAACTTGGTCTTTCACTTTTTCTATTACTGTTTCGTTTTCGCAATTTGACAATACCATGTCAATGAGATCAACAATTCCAACCATATCTTTTTCAGCGAGGCCTCTTGAAGTAATTGCAGGAGTACCTACGCGAATGCCGGATGTTTGGAATGGTGAACGGCTATCATATGGAACCATGTTTTTATTGACAGTGATACCTGCACGAACCAATGTTTTCTCTGCAACCTTGCCGGTCAATTCAGGGAATTTGGTGCGAAGATCAATAAGCATCAAGTGATTGTCTGTACCACCAGAAACAATCTTATAACCTTTTTCCATAAAAGCAGAAGCCATAGCTTTGGAATTTGCTAACACTTGTTGCTGATATTTTATAAATTCGGGTTGCAATGCCTCATAGAAAGCAACAGCTTTAGCAGCGATACAATGTTCTAAAGGACCGCCTTGAACACCTGGGAAAACGCTGGAATTGATAACTTGTGACATCATTTTGACAACACCTTTTGGTGTAGTCAAACCCCAAGGATTTTCAAAGTCTTTACCGATAATAATAACGCCTCCACGAGGACCACGAAGGGTTTTGTGGGTTGTTGAGGTTACAATATGAGCATATTTGACAGGGTTTTTGAGCAAGCCGGCTGCTATCAAACCAGCAGGATGAGCCATATCCACCCAAAGTAAAGCACCTACTTCATCAGCAATAGCTCTCATACGCTCCCAATCCCATTCACGGGAATAAGCAGAGGCACCACCAATAATTAGCTTTGGCTTGTGTTCAAGAGCTTTTTGCTCCATATCATCATAATCAACAAGACCTGTTTCTTCATTAAGTTTGTATGCAATAGCATTATACCACAAACCTGAAACATTAACAGGAGAGCCATGTGTCAAGTGACCACCATGAGACAAATCCAATCCCATAAAAGTGTCGCCTGGCTTTAGACATGCCATCATAACTGCCATATTAGCTTGAGCACCTGAATGAGGCTGCACATTTGAATATTCAGCATCAAATAATTGACACAAACGATCTATTGCAATTTGTTCAACTTGGTCAACTATTTCACAACCACCATAATATCTTGCATTAGGATAACCTTCTGCATATTTATTAGTCAGCACTGAGCCAAGAGCTTCTAGCACTTGATTACTGACAAAATTTTCCGAAGCAATCAGTTCGATACCTTCTAATTGACGCTCTTCTTCCTTTCTAATTAACTCTAAGGTTTTTAAGTCTTGTTTCATCTTCGATTATCGCGTTTTCTCGCCGCAAAGATAGTAAATGTTTTATCTTTGCAGCTAAATGTGAAAAAATTATGTTTAGAAAACTTGTTAACGACGAATTGGGACGCCTCTCTGTATCAGAATTCAAAACCATTGAAAAAGCTCCAGTAGTTGTGGTTTTGGACAATGTTCGCAGCCAGCATAACATTGGTTCTGCTTTTCGTAGCAGCGATGCCTTCAAGGTTGAAAAAATATACTTATGCGGCATCTGTGCCGTGCCTCCTTCTGCCCAAATCCACAAATCTGCTCTCGGAGCCGAATTCAGTATGGATTGGGAGTATTGCAAAAACACTATTGAAGTGGTTGAAAAATTACGCTCTGAAGGGTATACAATTGTGAGTGTTGAGCAAGCAGAGAACTCCACTAGTCTCGAACTATTTCATTGCGAAGAGGGCAGCCACTATGCCTTTATTTTCGGCAATGAAGTCCACGGCGTGGCTCAAGAAGTTGTGGATGCAAGTGATCTTTGCCTTGAGATTCCGCAATACGGCACCAAACATTCACTCAATGTGTCGGTATCTATTGGAATAGTCCTTTGGGAGATCTTCTCCCCTTGCGCGTAAACCCAACAAGTAGTAATACATATACAACAAAAGCCCGACTGATATCGGGCTTTTGTGATAATGACGATTCATGTCAATTTTACTTCATGCATTTGCAGCAGAATAGTTTATTATGAAGCCCATAAAGGCCATGGCCATAATGCCTGCAACTATCAAGGCAATTGGCACACCTTTAAACACTTTTGGAACTTTGGATAACTCCAACTGCTCACGTATACCGGCAAATAAGGTAATTGCAAGGCCAAATCCTATAGCACTGGCCACGGCAAACACTACTGACTGCCCTAAATTGAGCATGTGGGCCGCACCACCAAAGCTGAACTGTTTCTGAACAACCATCAAAGCCACACCGAGCACAGCACAGTTTGTTGTAATCAATGGCAAAAAAATGCCGAGAGCTTGATAGAGCGACGGACTGATTTTCTTTAGAATTATTTCCACCATCTGCACAAGGCCAGCAATAACTAATATAAAACTGACTGTCTGCAGGAATTCGATTTCGAGCGGAACAAGCACATAATATTGAAGCAAATAGGTTACACATGTAGCCAGGCCCATTACGAATGCCACAGCTGCAGACATACCCACTGCTGTAGATACTTTCTTTGACACTCCCAGGAAAGGACAGATACCAAAAAACTGAGACAGTAGAATATTATTGACAAATACTGCCGATATGATGATAAGTATATATTCCATACCCTAAGCTTTTTTAGTGTTTAATTTTTTAAACAGCACCATCAAATAACCTAATACAAGGAATGCTCCTGGTGCCAACACGAAAATGAGCATGCCATCGGGCTCCATAAATTTCCAACCGAAAGCACTGCCGCTGCCGAGAATCTCTCTTACCAAACCTATCACTGTGAGCGAAAGTGTAAAGCCAAGACCTATTCCAGCCCCATCAAGAGCTGAATCAATAACATTGTGCTTATTGGCAAATGCCTCGGCACGACCAAGCACAATACAATTCACAACAATCAGAGGGATAAACAAGCCTAGAGTATCATATAAAGATGGAATGTAGGCTTGCATAAGTAATTTGACTGTTGTCACAAAAGCGGAAATAATTACAATATAAGAAGGAATGCGAACTTTGTCAGGAATAAACCGAGCCACAGCCGACACTACCATATTCGATAAGATAAGCACAAATAATGTGGCCACACCCATACCCATACCATTGATAGCTGAAGTAGTTGTGCCAAGAGTAGGGC
>JAAZCF010000271.1 GCA_012513425.1 Bacteroidales bacterium | reverse complement strand
AGGAAATCACGATTGTCTACCGCTTCATCGGAACGGCAGACTGAACGAAACAAAGTGAGATAACAGTATGGGTACAAAAACCGCAATCCCGGTGATAATCGTTGTGATTATCCTACCGGGTACATACGATAGTCCAGCCGAGACGGGATTTTATTCGTTACAATCTCGCTATTACGATCCGGAAATCGGTAGATTCATTAATGCGGATGGGTATGTTTCCACTGGACAGGGTGTTCTTGGCAATAACATGTTTGCCTATTGCGGAAATAATCCTGTTAACCGTGCTGATCCTTCTGGTCAATTTTGGGGAATTGTTATTGGTGTTGCATTAGTTGTTGGTTTAGTTGCTTCATTGTCTGGTTGCTCAGCAAACAACAAGCCTGCTTCAAAACCAGCACCATATTCCGGTCAAGCTAATTGTTATGCGTATGCAATGAAACTTGAAAATGATCCACGAACGGGATCATCATTTCAAAAAAAGCCACAACCAGGTGAGTTTTCTGGAAATGGATTAACTGCACGTGACTTAAGAGGAAATACCACAACAGTTAAAAGCAATATCAATAAAAAGGTATCAGCCGATGCAAAAGTGTTAAAATTCAACTACACAGAAGTTGATAGTGCTGATCATGTTGCGAAGTCGGGCAACTGGGTTGTCGCTTTAGTATATGCGACAGATGGTTCTGACTATCATTGGTATAGAAGAAACGATGACGGAACATGGTCTCATAAACCCGGTTCTACTCCTATAATCAGTTGGGACGCTTCAGGTAATACTATTACAGATCCAGCAACTTGTGACAGAGGAATATATGATGGATTCTTGGGGTATTACGAAGTTGGACCTAATTAAGGAGAGAACTATGAAAAGAATATTGGTTTTATTTATTATGGTAGCGATTCTTTTGTCTGGATGTGCAGGCAATTCTCAGTTTAAGGTTGGTGAAAAGATGAGTGAGATTAACAATAAGCATACGCCTTATATCAGTATAAATTCATTGAATGCATACGAAAGTAGCGGCAACTACTTTATTGTTATTGGCACTGAAGGTGTTGCTGAAAAATTGGTGGAGTTTTCTTCCGAAAGGCAAAGCATAAGAGCCCAAGGGTTGAATTTAGTTAAAAGTCAGGACATAAATAAGTTTCTAAACATGGATATTAATAAGCTGAAAAAGGAATTGGGGCAGCCCCATGTTGATGTTGGAAGTGGATTTTATATTCCTGCTTATATTACTGATGATGCTTATCTGATTTGCTTTGAACTGGAAGATGATATCGTTTTTGAGGTAATTAAGCGTGATCTTCTAACGAATGACATAATTGCTCGTGTTAACAATTAAACGAACCATTTTCATTATTGTATCATAGATCCTGCAAACCTCCACACAATCGTAATCTCCTGCACTTCCTGACCATCAAACTTTTCCATATGCCCAACTTGAATTTTCTCAACGAGTTTATTCAGTATGAACGGTGTTAAGGTTTCAATGTTCAGATAGTCGGAGATTGCTTGGCGAAGTTGCTCAGCACCCACTTGGTAGTCAACCTGTTGTTCCAGCTTTGCATCCAGCACCGCAATTTTTCCTTGGATTTCGGTCTGTTCGGACTGGTATCTGTTTGTGAACGATACATAGTTTGCATCCGCTATCAGTCCGGCAGCGTGATCCTCAAATAGCTTGAAAAGCAGCGTGGAAAGCTCCTGCTGTCTGCGTTTCAGCTTGTCACGCTCTTGCATTAATTGCATTTCAGAGGTGTCCAAGCCTGCTTTTTCTTCTACCAGTCGGTAAAAGGCTTCGTCATCCTGCAATAGCCTTGCTGTGGCACGAATACGCTCTAAAACCGCTTTGTAGAGGTCATCGTAAAAGATGGCATGGGTGTGTAAGCATTCGTCCGGATGGCGGTAATGGTGCATACAACGGTAAAAGGTGCGCTTATCTCTGCGGTGGGCCATAGAAAGACTGTGACCGCACTCGGCGCAAACAGCCCCGTCCGTACCGTACAATATGATAATCAGGACTATGTTGTATATCTGTATGATGAGTTTGACCGGGTGACCGATGTTTACGGCGAAACGGGCGACCTCGCAGTGTATGACTACAACAACGCGGGGCT
>JAAZCF010000270.1 GCA_012513425.1 Bacteroidales bacterium | reverse complement strand
TTAGCAGAGGAAAAGGCTGATTCAATGATGCTTTAGGTTTGCAAGATATAGCAAGAACAAAAACAAGAAATATTGAAAGAACTTTTTTCATGATATATAAATTGTGTGACGAAGATAAATATATATATTAGCTGTTCGAATTTAATTAAAAATAAAGAAAAATGAAGAAATTTATTATCGCATTATGAATTTCTATGATGGTTACCATGATGGTTTCAATGGTTCATTCGGATATAAAGAAGCTAGCTTTGGTGCGAAATACACTTTCTAAATCACCTATCTTAACATAAAAAAAGCGGCCAAAATTATGGTCGCTATTTTTTTGTTATTAATGATAATTACATCATCATATTAGGATTCATTTGTGGAGTAGGTGGAACTGACTCTGGTTTGTCTGCAACGACACACTCAGTAGTCAAGAACATTCCAGCTACAGAAGCTGCATTTTGAAGAGCTACACGAGCAACCTTTGTTGGGTCAATAACACCGGCCTCAAGAAGATTTTCGTAAGTATCTGTGCGAGCATTGAAACCAAAGTCGGCTTTACCTTCTTTTATCTTCTGAACTACTACACTGCCCTCTACGCCTGCGTTTTCAACGATAGTGCGAAGAGGCTCTTCAATCGCGCGTGAAATGATATTGATACCTGTCTGCTCATCCTCATTGTCAACTTTAAGGTTCTTTAGAGACTCGATAGCACGAATGTAAGCAACACCACCACCGGCTACGATACCTTCTTCAACGGCAGCCCTGGTTGCACTAAGAGCATCTTCCACGCGGTCTTTCTTCTCTTTCATTTCTATCTCGCTAGCTGCACCAACATAAAGAACTGCAACGCCGCCGGCAAGTTTGCCAAGACGCTCTTGGAGTTTCTCACGCTCATAATCGCTTGTAGTAGCCTCTACTTGTTTGCGGATTTGAGCCACGCGGTTGTGAATATCTTCCTTATCACCACAACCATTTACGATAGTAGTATTGTCTTTTGTGATAACAACTTTCTCGGCCTGGCCAAGCATGTCAACAGTAGTTGCCTCAAGAGAGAAACCACGCTCTTCTGTAATAACTGTAGCACCTGTAAGGATAGCAATATCTTCCATAATAGCCTTACGACGATCACCAAAGCCAGGAGCTTTCACAGCAGCAACTTTGATAGTACCACGAATCTTATTTACTACAAGAGTTGTGAGGGCTTCGCCATCAACATCCTCAGCAATTATAAACAAAGACTTACCATCACGAGCAATTGGCTCAAGAATTGGCATAAGATCTTTCATTGCAGAAACTTTCTTGTCTGTAATAAGAATGTAAGGATTTTCAAGAACTGCCTCCATTTTATCAGGATTAGTCATAAAATATGCAGAAACATAACCTCTGTCAAACTGCATACCTTCAACAACCTTCACCTCTGTAGCTGTACCTTTAGCCTCTTCTACAGTGATAACACCATCATTTTTAACTTTCTCCATTGCTTCGGCAATCAACTTGCCGATATAGCCATCATTATTAGCTGAAATAGTACCAACTTGCTCAATTTTTGAATAGTCAGTTCCTACTGTCTGACTCTGAGCTTTTAGATTTTCTACGACTGCAGCAACGGCTTTGTCAATACCGCGCTTCAAATCCATAGGATTTGCACCGGCAGTAACATTTTTCAAACCTACATCAATAATTGCTTGTGCAAGCACTGTTGCTGTGGTTGTACCATCACCGGCTTGATCATTGGTCTTAGAAGCAACTTCTTTAACCATCTGAGCACCCATATTTTGAAAACGATCTTCAAGCTCGATTTCTTTAGCAACTGTAACACCATCTTTTGTCACTTGTGGAGAACCGAATTTTCTATCAATTACCACATTGCGACCTTTTGGACCTAAAGTCACTTTCACTGCATTGGACAACTCGTCTGCACCCTCTTTCATCAGGTTGCGGGCATCAATGTCGAATTTAATTTCTTTTGCCATAATATTTTACTTTTTTATTGTTCAACAAATTAGCAAACTACAGCTACTATATCGCTTTGACGCATAATTAAGTAGCTCTTGCCATCAACTGAAACTTCAGTTCCTGCATATTTTCCATAAAGTACCTTGTCGCCAATCTTAAGCTCCATTGGCTCATCTTTGGTTCCATTACCAACAGCAACAACAACACCTTCTTGGGGTTTTTCTTTTGCTGTGTCTGGAATAAACAATCCGCTTGCTGTTTTGGTCATAGCCTCTTTTGCTTCAACCAATACTCTGTCTGCTAAAGGTTTAATGTTCATAATGTTATTTTTTAATAAGTTTTTTATTGAAATCTGCAGTGTTTATGGCAAATTAAGTGCCATCGGCCATATCTCTGCCATATTGTCATTATTTAATGCCATTCTTAGTAGGCAAATATGCCATGAGACCTCCTATTGCAGCTACTGCCGTAAAAATCAGAACCATATCAGTCCACAACACTTTCACAGGATAAGCATCTACTACAAAATTTCCAGGCAGCTTTACAATGCCATATTTTGTTTGTATATAGCATATTACCAGACCTATCACAATACCAATAATAGTTCCGAACATAGATATCATCCAACCTTCAAGCCTGAAAATACGCTTCACAGTTGATGCAGTTGCCCCCATGGAGCGCAATATCTCAATATCGTCTGATTTATCAATAATCAACATCGATAGTGAACCCAAAGCATTGCAAGAAATAATGAGCATCACAAAGATCAATATGGCATAGACCGCCATTTTCTCGTAGGTCAATACCTTGTAAAGTGATTCATTTTGTTGATATCTGTTCTTTACAATAAAATCATCCCCAAGCTGTTTGGAAAGGTTCTTTTGATATGCCGACTTAACAGCTCCATCAGAGCTGATATACTCAGGCTTCAACCTCAACTCCACAGAACTGACAGTCTTGCGACCGGTGAGATCTTGCAGAATATTCAACGGCATAAACACATAGCGACTGTCAAAGTTGTCATCTATTGAAATAATTCCCGAAGGGAAAAGAATTCGAGATTTCAGCATGCCCATTGGGTTGGAAAAGTCCACAGTATCTGCATTTGCAGGATACATAGCTTGCAGAGGAGTCAAAAATTTGATGTTGGCTGACAGCATACCTGCCACTCCATATCCAAGTACCATTCTGGCCGATTTGCCCTCATACATGGCGAATTTCCCGTCGACTATATAATTATCCAGGGAGACAGCCTTTTCATATAGGCTGTCTACTCCTCTGGCAGTAACAACAGAATGTTTATTACCATAAATGAGGAATATATTTTCCTCGAGAATTTCATTATAAGAGGCTATTGACTCATTACTACGCAACTGAGCAAGAACTTCAGCATCAAAACTCTTCCCTTTTGAAGAACTGATCTGAAGATCTGCAGTTGTGGAGTTATACAGTTGCTTGACAAGATCGTCAAAGCCGTTGTAGATAGAGAGGATTATCACAAGTGAAGCGCATCCTATCGCTATTCCTGCAGCCGAAATAATCGAAATCAAATTGATAACATTATGCGACTTTTTGGCGAAAAGATATCGCTTCGCTATGAAAAAATTCGCTCTCATTTATTTTTTGAGCAACTCGTCAATGTGCTCAACATAGTCCAATGAGTCGTCAATACGGAAATCCAACTCAGGAACTATACGCAGCTGCTTTGATACAAGACGACCCAATTCGCCTCTAAGTGAACTGGACATCTGCTCAATAATCTGCATCACCTCTGCGGTTTTATCAGAAGGAAAGATGCTGAGATAAACCTTGGCCACAGCCAAATCCGGAGTAATTTTAACTCCACTGACTGTCACCAATGCACCTTTGAAAGCAGACATGCCGCGACTGCGGATTATTTCCGCCATATCGCGCTTTATTTGACCGGCAACTTTCAGCTGCCTTGTGCTTTCTTGTTCCATTTATTCAAATTTTAATATGTAATAGTTCTTTTTCCCTTTCTGAACAAGGATGTATTTGCCATTAAGCAACAAATCCTCTGAAAGAACAGCATTCACATCTGTTACTTTGTCCTTATTCAGTGCCAATCCGCCACCTTGTATCATCTTGCGGCATTCGCCTTTAGAAGGAAACACAGAAGCATCTACGGCCAGCATATCAATCACATTTCCACCAAGCTGAGATTTGTCTAGATTGAACTGAGGCACACCATCAAACACGCTGAGGAAGGTTTGCTCATCCAGATGATGCAGAACCTCAGATGTTGAATTGCCGAAAAGCACTTCTGAGGCCTCAACAGCATTATTATACTCATCTTCGCCATGGACCATGACAGTAATCTCACGAGCCAGAGCTTTTTGAAGAGGACGCAAATGAGGAGCCTGATCTTGCTCTGCAACCAATGCTGCAATCTGCTCTTGATCGAGCATAGTAAATATTTTGATGTATTTCTTGGCGTCGTCATCGCTTACATTCATCCAGAACTGATAGAAAGTATAAGGTGAAGTGCGGGCAGCATCAAGCCATACATTACCTTTTTCTGTTTTGCCGAATTTACCACCATCAGCTTTTGTGATAAGAGGGCAAGTCATCGCATAAGCATCACCTCCAAGTTTGCGGCGGATAAGCTCAGTACCTGTGGTAATATTACCCCACTGATCACTGCCACCCATCTGCAAACGGCAACCTTCATGTTGATAGAGATAGAAAAAGTCATAGCCTTGCACCAGCTGATATGAAAACTCTGTGAAAGACATACCTTCACGATCTTCGCCGCTTAATCTCTTTTTCACTGAGTCTTTGCTCATCATATAATTAACTGTGATGTGTTTTCCAATATCGCGGATAAAATCCAAAAAAGTGAAATTTTTCATCCAGTCATAATTATTAACCATCTTTGCTGCATTAAAAGCGCCGCTGTCAAAGTCCAAGAAGCGGCTGAGCTGGTTTTTAATGCACTCTTGATTGTGTTGAAGAGTCTCAGCATCAAGCAAATTACGCTCAGAAGACTTCATAGATGGGTCACCTATCATGCCAGTTGCTCCACCGACCAATGCAATTGGTCTATGACCGCAATTTTGAAGATGTTTCAACATCATAACTCCAACAAGGTGTCCGATATGTAGTGAGTCTGCTGTAGGGTCTATTCCAACATAGGCAGACACCGGCTCTTTCATCAATAATTCTTCTGTACCAGGCATCATATCATGAATCATCCCGCGCCACTGAAGCTCCTTTACAAAATTCTTTGTCATACTCGATTTATTTTAATTTCAATTTTATCATCATATTGTCTGCATATTCAGTCTGATTATAAGCTTTCAGCAAAGAATTGAGATAAAATACAAATTGTAGATTGTTCTTTATAAATTGTTCATTCAATACACCATCCCTATAACCCGGAGCATCTTGTCCGAAATACATCAAAAGTTTGTCGGTATCATCAACAAAAACATCGCAGACAGCCAAAGACTTTTGAGTCTCTCCACATATGAAATAATATTCAATCAATGACAAAATATCATACTCATTAATGGTTTGAAACATAGAGATGTTTGTAGGGAAGTTTTTGAAAGGCATTGATTCAACACATTTGTCCAAAATCTGCACTGCTTTGGCGATTTCGCCTTTTTTGATCAAAGCTTCTGCCAAACTAAGGAATGGGCTTCTATAAGGAGACACAGCAGTAAATGTGTAAAGATTTTGATAATCTACATGGAAATCTCTGGTTAAAGGCTCAAAGTCAAATACATTCATAAACTTATCAAATTGCATATCTGTGTCAATCGTATTCGCTGTGCCCATTTCTTTGCAATCAAGTGGCACAAGTTTATATGCAAAGCCATCATCGCGAAGATATTTACCGATGTTATAATCCCCATCACCATTCTTACTTACATAATAAATAGGCCTATCCCATTGATAATTACTCAATAAGTTGATGGTAATCAAATCACTCTTCTGTATCGCGTCCTCATTAATAGTCAACTCTATATAGTCAAGGATGTTATCATATTGATTCTCGGGTACAATTTTATATTTCTTGACATTCTCTTTATTAACAGGAATTCTGATAGTCTTTGATGTAATAATACCATTATTGCCTTCCTGACGATATTTTGGATTGATGAATATATTCATAACTTGCTCAGCCGTAGCAGCGCCACCCAAAGCATCAATTACGGGCACATAATCATTAGTTCCGTAGAGATAATCAATTCTTGGTAAAGAGATAAGCAGAGGTTCAGATTCATACATTTTGCATTTCATCTGATCAATATACCAATCCATTCCCAGCAAAGATGTATTCATGATTCTGATGTCTGTACGGATATTCTCCACCTCTTGGGCATACCACAGCGGAAAAGTATCATTGTCACCATGAGTAATCAAAATGGCCTGCTCGTCGCAACTGTTGAGATAGTTTTTAGCTAAAGATAATGCAGTGTAACGATTGCTGCGATCATGATCATCCCAGTTTTCGCAGCCCATGATAATTGGAACTACCAAACATAAAACAGTGGCAATTGAGGCATTAGCTACTGATGATTTGCATACCTTATCCAATAGCTCTTTGATCCAAAGCACTGCAAGTCCAATCCATATCGAGAACATATAGAAAGAACCGGCATACGCATAGTCCCTCTCTCGCACCTGCATCGGTGGTTGATTTAAATAAATAATAATTGCTATACCTGTAAGAAAAAAGAGCAGGAAGTTTACCCAACTACCTTTGCCATCTTTATTGATTTGGAAGAAAAGACCTATCAAGCCCAGAATCAATGGTAAGAAATAATAATGATTCTTTGCATCATTATTGGCAAAATAATCCGGAGCCATAGATTGGTCGCCAAGTCGGGCCTCATCAATAGCGCGGATACCACTCTCCCAATTACCTAACATCAATTCACTCGGATTCTGACCTTGAAAATCATTCTGACGGCCTACGAAGTTCCAGAAGAAATAGCGGAAATACATATAGTTCAATTGATAGTCAAAGAAGAAACGCATGTTATCTTTGAAATATGGCATCTGATTGCTACGCCACTCTCCATTGGACATTTGAACTTTGTCTACCTTGAAATTACCTTGAGTATAGTTGTTGTAGAAAGCCTCGTGACTTGGACTCTGAGTGCTCCACATACGAGGGAATAAAGTTGTAGCGCCTTTCGGATATTTGGCACGCAAAGGAGCCGCTACCTTTACATATTTATCATCTAGAGGAGTATAATAATCCTTTGTCTGACCTTCCACAACTGAAGTATATTGCTGACCAAAGATTATAGGGTTTGAGCCAAATTGCTCACGGCTCAAATATCTGATAAGGGAATAAGGATTATCGGGTTGGTTTTCATTGGTTGGAGTGCCCACAGCAGATCTGATAAGCACAATTGCAAACACAGAATAGCCAATAAGCATGGTTGTCAATCCCAAAGTGGCAGTGTGAGCCATAACCTTTCCTTTCGCTCTGAATCGCTTCAATAAGAAGAAACACAAAGCAAATATGAGTATCATACAAACGGTTGCACCTACATTGAAGCTTGTTCCAAAACCATTGACGAAAATACGATCGGCAACTGCCAAAATCTTTGGAAGGTAAGGAATAATGA
>JAAZCF010000269.1 GCA_012513425.1 Bacteroidales bacterium | reverse complement strand
TGAGTGTCCATTCCACCACTAAACAAGATGACACTCAAGGCCATCATTCCTATAAATTGCGCATGATTAATATTATTGAACTGCACTCCGAGTCCGTCACTTCCGAATAACATTCCCACAAGAAGGAATATCAACAATGTCGGAACTCCTACTCTCGGGCCGATTTTACTCAGCAGAATAGCAGCTAAAATAATGATAGATGCGACTAATAAATAAGTACTGGCGATGAATGTCATTTTATAAAGATACTAATTTTAAACTTATTCTTTAAAGAAGAGTTTAGCTTCTTCGGAGCTATGCTTTACAGCGTCGCCTGCAACTTCATAATTATTTGGCACATATTTATAGAGCTGAAAAGTTGAATTTGTCTGGTTATAGTATATTTCGAGCATCAGTTGACACTGTTTGTCCTTTGGAAGAATGGCTTTAGTTATTTTATTTGAAGAAATCATTTTTGAGAGGGGATCAAATTCATCATAGCCGTAGTAAAGAGTCAACTTTTTGTAAAGTTTGTTGTCATCAGCGCATCTATGTCCGGTCTTAAAGAAAATTAACATAAAAATGCCGCATAATATGATGGTGTAGCCTAATACTGCCATTCCATCTTGTCCTAAAATTGCCATGGCAACGCCAATTAATATAGTAAATGATATTAATATGATGTCTTTTGCTGTATGTACAGCAGTAAATTTTTCTTTCATAATTGTTGTAAATAATGATTGTTGATTGTAAAAATATTAAAGTATTTGCACATAAGGGTGCACACAAATAAGCATTACTTCAATAGACGCAATGCTTATTTGTGTGCAACAATCATCTATTAAATCCTAAAATCACAACTGAATGCCTGTGGCCTTTTGTTGACAGACATTGCATGAAAAAGTGAGGCAAGAGAAATGAATAAACCATATCCGGAGCATCGATGGCTTCTGAATGTGGCGAGTCTTCCTTCAGTAGAAGACAATAAACTGTTACTTTGAGAACTTCTGCCAGAAGGAACTTTTTGAACAGTAGCAGATGGTGATGAAGGACTATTAGGTAAAATAGCCGTGTCATCTATTTTGCTTTGAAGAAGTTGAATGCCAGCTTGTTGAGCCATGGTGCCAGCAGCGTGGCCTTCTCTCTGTTGAGAGAAAGAAAATGCCGCGATGACTATGATGGCAGATATCAACAGGTATTTCTTCATAAGATATCTTTATAACATACAAATGTACTATGTTTCTGTATATATTTGTAATGAAAATAAAATAATTGTAGCTTCAAATTTTGCAGCCAAAGCTAATTATCTTATTACAGAGTTCATGTCTTAATTAACTAAACAATTTATAAATAAATAATATGAATATCCAAGAAAAAGCAGCCAAGATAGTCGAAGAGGCACAAGTCATCACCTTAGCTTCTATTGAAGAAAATGGTTATCCACGACCTGTTGCAGTAATGAAACTTAAAGATTTAGGTGGGGCATTATATGTCTCTACTGGCACAAGCTCAGCCAAGACTGCGCACTTCCGTGCAAACCCTAAGGCGGGTGTGTCAATAGTATGCGGTAACGATAGCATAGTCTATACAGGTAAGATAGAGATTGTTAAAGACAAAGAAATAAAACAATCTCTCTGGTGTGATTGGATGTTTCCTCATTTTCCAGGCGGAGTTGATGATCCTGAATATTGTGTGTTAAAGTTCACTCCTGAATCATATACCTACTGGATTGATGGTGTATTTTATAAAAACGGCAAATACATGAACCGTTTCTGTCAAAGTTGCGGCATGCCTATGTATACTAATGGCCAACTCGGCACGAATAAAGACGGCATTGTAAATCAGGATTACTGCCTCTATTGCTATCATAAAGGAACCTTTACAGAGGAATGCACTATGGACGAAATGATTGAGCACTGTGTTAAATTTTTGGCTGAATTCAACAGTGATAGTAATACAGCATTAACCGAAAAAGATGCTATTGCGCAGATGAGGGCTTACTTTCCTAACTTAAAGAGGTGGAAAGACAAAAATTAATACGTCATTTTGCTGTTTCTCTGCAAATGAACAATAAATAATCCCTTCCTCAGTATTAATTTTGTGGAAGGGATCATTATTGATTAAGTATCTTATTGTGTTATCTTCTTGGGGTTTGAGGCACTTTGTAAGGGTCTAACTGCTTAGTGAATTTTTTAAGCAACTCTTTAAGGGCTGCTCTGTCTTCACTGCCTGCTCTTAAAGTAGCTATTTGTTGGGTAGGAGGGACTACCATAGGGGTAAGTTCTCCTGCTTCCAATAAATTGGCTTCTGTCTCAGCAATATCCAGACCATCTTCCCAAGAGGCTTGAGGGTCTGCTAACCACTTATTTGCTCGATCTGAGGTTCTGGTAATCCAACCTTCTTTGTCAGGAATAGAAGACACAACATTGGTAGAGCGGTTACGGAAGAAGCCCATAATAGCGGCTGCAATGGAAGGATCACGTACGGTTCCGTCTTTATAGAAAACTCCGTGTACTGTGCCCCAACCTTTTTCCACAATCATCAACTCCCAGATATACCAACCAACTTTTGCATCCATGTGTTCTTGAAGTGTAACATCGTATGGATTTGCACGGGCTATGCAGCCCATTTCACCATTGAAAAATGGTTTGTTTGCTTGTGTTGCAAATTCTTTTGCCCTGTTGATGTTTTCACGGATTTTTTCGCGTGTTGGTGAATAATCGTGGAATTGAAGTACATCTACATAGTCTGCGCCCTTGATCATTCCATCAACAGTTGCCCAACCGATGGTTACAGGTGTTTTTTTGTCATACTCGTGGAACAATTGCGCCATATATATAGCACTCTCGAACCTTTGATCTGTCAATCTTGGATAGTCAGGTTCGTTCATTGCATCCCACATAGCCAGTCCCGGCTCAGATGAGATGGAGTCAACGAGGAATTTTACCCATTCACGTGCTTGATCACGTTTGGTGGTGTCTCTTGACCAACTTCCGCTACCTACAACAGGCATCACACCAATGTTTCTTTCGTGGCAGGCTTTGATAAAATGTCTCAATTTTCCTGGAAGAGCGTCTTTATCCTCAGTATAAACAGCATAGGGGAGGAATACCCTTACTTGGTTGAGATTAAGACTTTTGGCTAGATCAAGGTCAAATTCAACAACTGTTGAATCGTATTTTACCCAGGTGTCAATGTGGTGTCGTGGCTCGGCAACACCTGCCGGTGTGTAGTTGAATCCTCTAATGAGAGAGGCATCTCTTGGTCCGGAAAAATCAAATTTAGAAGGAGCCTCCTCGGGTTTTGTACATCCCCAAATGGCAAAAGCCATACAAAGGCAGAATAGTAGTTTTTTCATTTTGTTATGCTTAGTGTTATTGTTGTTTTGTTGTATCTATTAATAGTTATTTAAAGTTCCTCGCTCGATTTGAAATCAATGCATCATTGTGTGAGAAGAAAATCCGGAATTTCATTTGAATATAACTGTCGCTATAGTATAATATATAAATACAGATATGTACAAATATAACAAATATATACATGTGTTGATTCGTTTTTTTTGACTCAAAATATATTCTCCTTGTCTTGAAATTTTTGCTCAATATTTCTTACTTTAGTGACCGAAATAATAATGAAACGATGTATAAAGATTTTCCAATAATCACTCTATGCGGAAGCACACGCTTCAAGGATGAGTTTCTGAGAATTCAGAAAGAACTGACGCTTGAGGGCTGGATTGTGATTTCTGTGGGCCTTTTCGGCCATAGTGGCGACAATGAAGTGTGGACTGAAGACACCAAGGAGATGCTGGACTATATGCACAAACGCAAGATAGATCTTGCAGAAGCCATTTATGTAATCAATGTAGGTGGCTATATCGGTTCAAGCACTCGTAGCGAAATCGAATATGCCAAAGCGCACGAAAAGAAGATAATCTATCTAGAGCCTGTTGAATAATGAAAATTGAAGAGGCGATACTTTTCTGTCTGTCTTCTAGCAACAGAGGAATGCGCACGGAACAAATTGCCAGTATGATAAACAAAAGTCAACTATATACTCGCACGGATGGTCAGCCAGTCACAAGTAAACAGGTCTATGCTGTTGTTATGCAATACCCAGACACCTTTGTTAAGGCTGAAGGTAGAATAATGTTGATGATATGAATCAAATAATGGTTAATTGGAAGTGCAGCAACTTTGATGAGTTGAATATAGATGAACTATATGCTATAATACGACTTCGTAGTGAGGTTTTCGTGGTTGAACAGAACTGCCCTTATCAAGATATGGACGATTTGTATAAAAGTGTTTTCATCTCATGGGTTATTCCTCAGAAGGAAATCTGATTGCTTATGCTCGTATTTTGCCGGAAGGTGTCAGTCCTTATGAAGTAATAGGAGAGAGCCCTACTCGATTGAGATGATTCGTTATTAGTCCATCAACTCCAATCCTTGTTTTAGCGATTTGGGCATTTTCTTGCAGACTTCGTTGTATGAGTGGGAAATGAGGTGGAAGAGAAATTCTTCAGTAATGGAATAGTGGGTAAAGTCCACCATATTCCAATAGTTCTTGTTAAAGTGGTATGCTCCATCTATAGCACCTATGTGTTTGTCACGAAGTTGCAGGGCATAGTTAGGGTCGCATTTGAGACTTATGTAGTTTGAGTAGCCTGGCATAAACGAAAGCATCGCAAATATCTTTCCACGCACCTTGAAAACGACAGTGTCATCACCAAAAGGCTGGGTTTCCTCAGTTTCAGGAATCGATAAACATAATCTACGAGCATCTTCAATGTTCATTGCTATGTCATTGCTGTTAGTGAGTTGATGATTACTTCTTTGACTTCATCGGACCAATTGTTATCTTTTTCTGTGTGGTGGTATTTGAAGCCGCACTTCTCTTGTACATGAGCAGACCGAGTGTTTTCCTTGAAATTACCGCACCAAATACGAGTGAGTTTCAAGTCATTGAAGGCATAACGAATACACTCATTTACGGCTTCTGTAATATATCCGTTATCCCAATAGTACACTCCAAGCCAATATCCCATAAGTGCCTCACTTGAGTCTATGCAAAGATTTTTATCAAATAGAAAACCGATACAACCAATTATTTCTCCGGTTTCTTTTAATGTAATGGCATAAACAGTAGGGAAATTGAAAACTGTATTTATGATATTTTCACTTTCTACTACTGATTTATGTGGATTCCAGCCTGCAGCCGGACCAACCAAAGGATCTTTTGCCAGTTCATATAGTTGCTTAGCATCTTCTCCACGCCAGTTTCTAAGGAGCAACCTTTCCGTCTCAATAATTACATTTTTATCGTTCATCTTATTTGATTAAGTTTGTTGGATACAATTTCTGGAAGCTCAAGCATGATAAAATGGCCGCAAGTGGATAGTTCGGTGTAATCAAGATTGCTGTACAGCATTTCCATTTTTTCTTTATTATCGGCTTCTAATCCGCTGTTCTTGGTACAAATTACCACTGTTGGAACGTTGATGATGGAACCATTCCACCATTTTTTGTTTACAAGATTTCTCATCGTGCTAGATGCAACATATTCAGGAATTTGTGGCATGACGGACAATGCATACTCAGTTATTTCCTGAGGAGTGTCCGGTCCGGCCAATGAATATACAAATCCCGTGATGACTTCGCGGCAAGAGTCTCCATCAAACGATTTGGAGAAAGCATCGATTGCTTCAATATACTCAGGGGTTGCATTATCGTAAAAACAATATACACCATCTATGTCACAAAGGCCACCAATTCTATCTTGTTGTTCAAAGCAGACCTGTCTGCATACTGCGGTTCCAAGACTATGACCGACCAATAGTGGATTTTGCACATGGGTATCATCAATAACTGACTCAACTGCTTTGGCAAAAAAGGAAAGGGTATAGTCAATGTGAGGCTTGTCGCTAATGCCGTATCCAGGCAGATCAATGAATACTAAAATGTGGCTCTTGTCTTCTTTCAAAATGTCAAACTGAGCTTCCCAAGAATTCATATCACATCCGAACCCATGGACAAAAACAATGGCGCGCCTTCCGCTTCCATAAGTTCTATAAGCAACTGAAGTACTATCATCGATGGCAACCTTCTGCACTTGAAGGTCAATAATGTCATCTGGAGTATTTGAACATGATGCTAATGACAAAGCAAATGCAATAAATGTAAATAGAATATAAATTTGTTTCATCTCACAATGTTACAATAATTGGCCTAGAATCTTGTCGTGAGGGACAATTAGGCATTTGTCTATTGCTTTCCAATATGTGTCGTAGAGCTTTTTCTGAGCGACTCCGTACTCTACTTCAGAGCGATATGACATATAAAGGGCGTATTTGACGCATTTCACAATGCGGGTAACCTCGTCAGGAACAAGTCCCTGTCGGATTGTCTCCATATCTTTAATGTAGTGAGTGCGGCGAACTAAGTGAAACTCAAGGCAAGAAGCCTCGGTGCGAAGCATTTGTTCCGCGCTTTTCATAACCGACTCAAATTCTTCAATTTTGTCAGGTTCTACTTGAAATATGCTAATTTCCGAGAATTCCATACATCACAAAAGTATAATAATTAAGTGAAGCGTCAAAACGAAAACCAAGGAAAACTATTCTGCCAAATTCACTGTTAATTCTATAAGTTTCAGCCTATTCTTTATTAATTATAATTGGAGCGAATGAAGTATTCTTGATTATCATATTATTTATTATATTTGCTAGGAGAAAGTCATGATTAAATAATTATATTTTAGTTAATTCCTTACCAATTATGTTAGAATTTCCTGAAGTTATTAATTTGTCGCGGCAGTTGCGCGAAAGTGTTCTTGGAATGAAAGTGGAAGAAGTGCTTCCGCCTACAAAAGAGCACAAGTTCTGCTGGTTCAATGGTGATGTTCGTGATTATGATAGGCAGATTCGCAGGTCAGTGATTTCCGATGTCAATGGGTTCGGTATTTATGTCGAGCTTTCTTTTAATGATGGCCACAAGCTCTGCATTAATGACGGAGTGAATGTTCGCTTTCTTTCAAATTCTTCTCTTCCAATGGATTATCAGCTACTGATTAATCTTGATTCTTCCAATTTTATAGCTTTCTCAGTTGCTATGTATGGAGGAATTGTCCTCCATGACGGAAGCTATGATAATGAATATTATCTCAAAAGCAAGAATGCCGTATCTCCGTTTGATGCAAAGTTTGAAGACTATTTCTTTAGAACCTTGAGCGCCAGCAAACCATCTCTGAGCGCAAAGGCTTTTTTGGCCACAGAGCAGAGATTTCCAGGCATTGGCAATGGAGTACTTCAAGACATCCTTTTCAATGCCGAAATGCAACCGAAACGCAAAATTAGCACACTGAGCCAGGGGGATAAGGAAAATCTACTACACTGCACCATTGATACCCTAAAAAAGATGACTGATGGGGGAGGACGAGACACTGAAAAAAACCTTTATGGCAAAACTTGCGGATATAAAACTCTTCTGTCAAAAAATACCATAAATAAGCCTTGCCCTCGCTGCGGAGCAACTATTGTTAAAGAACCTTACCTTGGGGGAGCCGTATATTACTGCCCGAATTGTCAGAGCTTATAAGCTATCGCCACAATTGTTTGATAGTTTTTATCTATCTTACAATAGGAAATTGCTGTTGCAGAGACCTAACATTGTAACGAAATTCGCATCAGAAATAAAGACGAAAACAATTAAAACATAAATAATTATGGCAACAATTCATTTAACAAAAGAGACTTTCATAGAGAAAGTGTATGATTTTTCAAAAAATCCCGGAAGCCTCCAGTTTAAAGGCAACCGACCTGCAGTAATAGACTTTTATGCTCAGTGGTGTGGACCATGCAAAATGATGTCACCAGTGATGGAAGAGCTTTCTGAGCAGTATGAAGGCAAGGTAGACATTTATAAAATTGATGTAGATCAAGAGAGTGATCTGGCAGCTATGTTTAATGTCAGAAGTATTCCCACATTCGTGTTCATCCCGATGAATGGAACGATTAAGATATCAATGGGCGCTACAAGCAAAGAAGACTTTTCTAAAAAAATTCAAACAAACCTTTTAAATCAATAAAACTATGGCTCTAAAATTTTTCAAATGTCGTATTTGCGGCAATGTTATTACCAAACTCGTAGATAGCAGTGTACCTGTTGTATGC
>JAAZCF010000268.1 GCA_012513425.1 Bacteroidales bacterium | reverse complement strand
GGTTTATGCAAAATTAATAATTATTATATATATATATTTTTAAATAGTTTTATGATTATTATTATAGCTTGTTCATAATGTTTATAACATTTAAAAACGGCCTTTGGCTATATTGTAGATAGGTTTTTTGACAATTAAAGATGTTAACTTTATTGTGGATAAAAATATGAAAAATCGATTTTCTTTTTTAATGAAAATTTTTATGTTGTTGAAAACTGTCAAAAGTTATTAAAAGATATAAACACAATATTAAATCGTTTTTAACCAAATAGGGCAACCTTATTAACATAAGATTACCCTATTCTGTATATAAATATTAATTATTAGTCTTTGAATTTTGCGCACAAAAACTCTCTGTTTAATCTTGCTATATGGCTAACAGTGATCTTTTTAGGGCACTCCATCTCGCAGGCACGGGTGTTGGTGCAGGCACCAAATCCCAATTCATCCATTTTAGCAATCATAGCTTTTGCTCTGCGTGCTCCTTCTACTTTACCTTGAGGTAATAGAGCAAGAGAACTCACTCTGGCAGCAACAAATAGCATTGCTGAACCATTTTTACATGTAGCAGCGCAGGCACCACAACCTATGCAGGCAGCAGCATCCATACTCTCTTCAGCATTATCTTTTTTGATAGGGATAACATTTGCGTCTGGAACACCACCTGTGTTAACATTGATAAAACCACCGGCTTGTAATATTTTATCATAAGCTTTGCGGTCAACAACAAGGTCTTTTATGATAGGAAAACCGCTGTTGCGCCAAGGTTCAATAGTAATAGTGCTACCATCTTTAAATTTACGCATATAGAGCTGACAAGTAGTAACGCCATTCTCGGGTCCATGAGCGCGGCCATTTATGTATAGTGAGCAAGCTCCACAAATACCTTCACGACAATCGTGGTCAAAACTTACTGGGCCACTCTTTTTACCTTTACATCCTTTATCAAAAGCAACAGGATCAGCTATTTGTTCGTTTACAAGCTGCTCATTAAGGATATCCATCATTTCAAGAAATGAAGTGTCGGCTGAAATATTGTCAATATTATATGTTTCGAAATGTCCTTCCGATTTGGCGTTTTTCTGACGCCATATTTTTAAAGTGAATTTCATAATAATTAGTCTTTATAGTTTCTTGTGGCTACTGTGCAATATTTAAACTCAAGAGGCTCTTTGTGAAGCTCGGGAACTTGATTTTCGCCTTTGTACTCCCAAGCGGCAACATACATGTAGTTTTGGTCATCACGCTTGGTTTCACCTTCTTCGGTTTGCATTTCTTCGCGTAAGTGACCTCCGCAAGACTCTTTTCTATTGAGTGCATCGTAAGCCATTAATTCGCCGACTTCAAGAAAATCAGCTACGCGAATTGCTTTTTCAAGCTCTTGATTGAAATGAGTGTTTTCACCTGGAACATATACATTACTCCAGAATTCTTTCTTTAGGGCTTTGATTTTCTCAATAGCATTTTTTAAGCCGGCCTCGTTGCGAGCCATACCTACATATTCCCACATGATATGACCAAGCTCTTTGTGAATACTATCGACAGTGCGTTTTCCTTTGATAGAAAGAAGCTTTTCAACCTTTGTAGAAAAGGCTTTTTCGGCATCATTGAATTCAGCAGAATTAGTGTTTACCTTTTGCTCTTGAATCTTCTTTGAAAGATAGTCGCCGATTGTGTAAGGAAGGATGAAATAACCATCAGCAAGACCTTGCATTAAAGCAGAAGCACCTAAACGGTTTCCGCCATGGTCTGAGAAATTGGCTTCACCAATTGCATATAAACCAGGGATTGTAGTCTGAAGATTGTAGTCAACCCAAAGACCGCCCATTGTATAGTGAATAGCAGGGAAAATCATCATAGGCTCTTTATAAGGGTCTACATTATTGATTTCCTCATACATTTGGAACAAGTTTCCGTATTTTTCTTCTATGTATGCTTTGCCTTTTTGCTCCATGCAAGTTTTGAAATCAAGGAACACTGCAAGGCCTTGGTCGTTTACGCCAAAACCTGCGTCACAACGCTCTTTGGCTGCGCGTGAAGCAACATCGCGAGGAACAAGGTTTCCGAAAGCAGGATATCTTCTTTCGAGATAATAATCGCGATCTTCTTCAGCAATATTACTAGCTTTTTTTGTTCCTTTTCTAATAGCATCTACATCTTCTTTTTTCTTTGGAACCCAAATACGACCATCATTTCTCAAAGATTCAGACATCAAAGTCAATTTACTTTGTTGGTCTCCGTGAACAGGAATACAAGTTGGGTGAATCTGAGCAAAGCAAGGGTTTGCAAAGCAAGCACCTTTGCGGTAGCACTGCATAGCTGCAGAACCATTGCTGTTCATTGCATTGGTGCTGAGGAAATAAGCATTACCATAGCCACCGGTAGCAATAACAACTGCGTGTGCACCGAAACGTTTGATTTCACCTGTTGTGAGGTCGCGGGGGATTATACCTTTGG
>JAAZCF010000267.1 GCA_012513425.1 Bacteroidales bacterium | reverse complement strand
CAAAGCCATCCCTTTTATATATATAAATAAAGAGATATGGCCAATATCAGCGATAACAAGATTATAATGATGGATTTTACCGGTGCTTACGAATATGAGTCGTTTTACAGGCACCATAAATTCGCATGGGTGGATCTTACAGATCTATCCGGATCGGATTGTTTCTGTTCTCCAGAGGCTGAGCAGACAATTATCAATAGAATTAAAGATTTCTCTGTCCGCTCGATTCATTTTATTGATTCAGGCAATCATCATTATGTAAGCAAATTCTGGACCGATAAAATCAAGACTCCTTTCTCGCTTATACTCTTCGACCATCATCCGGATATGCAGCCGCCTCTATTTGAAAGTGTGCTGACATGCGGAAGCTGGGTCAAAGAGCTGTTGGACAAAAACCGATATCTTCAAAAAGTCGTCCTTATCGGCATTGCAGATAAGTTGGCTGATGCAATCCCCGATTCTTATAAAGACAGGGTGATATGCTACAGCGAATCCACTTTAGACCATGGTCAGATATGGAAAGAATTAACTCGGCAGCACATCAACGAGCCAGTATATATATCTATAGACAAAGATGTCTTGTCCACAGAAGTAGCAGTGACTGACTGGGACCAGGGGTCAATGAATCTTGAAGAACTGGAGTCACTTTTAAAAATAATTATTCGCAATCATACGATACTTGGAATGGATATCTGCGGCGAGTGCTCAAATACTTTGAAATTGATTACAGAATCAAGGATAGATGACATCAATGACTCCACTAACGAATGTATTGTCCAATTTTTGCTTTCATTTTGTAAGTTGAAATAAAAACAGATGTATTGTGTTGAAAAACAGATACATAACCCACTTTTTCCAAGAAATTACTTTTCAATATAAGCTTTTTTATAAAAAAAACCTAACATTTTTTTGAAAAATCTTTCAAAATCAAATTTCTGTAGTATCTTTGCAGCCATAATCAATGAAGCGAGTAATACTCAGCATGAAAAATCAAATAACATATATTAGTCTGGATAAACAGCAGCAACAGCAGCAGTGGAATCAAGGTAATTTCAATACCTGGAATTCTAATCTTGTGCGCGCTGTAGTCCAGCCTGCAGTACGCGCTCTGAAAAAAGATTAGTGATTAAGTTAACAACAATATAAAGGAGGCTGGCCGAACGGATTTTTCCGCAGGTTCAGCCTCCTTCTCTTTTAAAACAAGGATAAAGCATATGTGTGGATTTGTAACAATTTTTGACATACAAGATCAATTAGAAAAATATCGCAACACAGCCCTAAAGATGTCAACCAAGATTCGTCATCGCGGCCCGGATTGGAGTGGGGTATATGCAAATGGCAGTTGTGTAATGGCGCATGAACGCCTTGCTATCGTAGATCCACTATCCGGCGGACAACCACTTTACTCAGAAGATGGTCGCCAAGTGTTGGCAGTCAATGGTGAGATATATAACCACCAACTCATACGAAACAGTTTTGAAAATAAGTATGATTTTAAGACTGGAAGTGATTGTGAGGTAATCTTAGCTTTGTACAAAGAGAAAGGAATCAATTTCCTTGAAGATCTGAGCGGCATCTTTGCATTTGCCCTCTATGATGAAGAAAAGAATGAGTATCTGATTGCCAGAGATCCTATTGGTGTCATTCCACTTTATATCGGTAAAGACGAAGAGGGCCACATATGTGTAGCCAGCGAGTTGAAAGCCTTAGAAGGCGTTTGCAAATATTATGAACCTTTTTTGCCTGGTCATTACTACTATAGCAAAGAAGGAGAGATGAAGCGTTGGTACAAACGCTCATGGAAAAACTACGATGCAGTCAAGAATGGCTCAACTAATCCTCAAGATATCCGCACAGCTTTGGAAGCCAGTGTCAGGCGTCAACTCATGAGCGACGTGCCTTACGGCGTCTTGCTTTCCGGTGGCCTTGACAGCTCTGTCATTTCAGCGATAGCCAAACGCTTTTCAGCCCGCCGCGTTGAAACTGACGACAAATTTGAGGCATGGTGGCCACAGCTTCACAGCTTCGCAGTAGGCTTGGAGGGAGCTCCCGACCTGCAGAAGGCTCGCGAAGTGGCAGACTACATAGGAACAGTCCATCATGAGATACATTTCACAGTTCAAGAAGGCTTAGATGCAATCCGCGACGTCATATACCACATTGAAACCTATGATGTAACCACCGTGCGTGCCAGCACTCCTATGTACATGTTGGCCAGGGTTATTCGCAGCATGGGAATAAAGATGGTCCTTAGTGGAGAAGGGGCAGATGAGATATTTGGAGGCTATTTATATTTTCACAAAGCACCAACTGCCAGAGCATTTCATGAGGAGACAGTGCGAAAACTTTCCAAACTACATCTATATGACTGCCTCAGAGCAAACAAGAGTCTGTCAGCATGGGGAGTAGAGGGAAGAGTTCCATTCCTTGACAAGGAGTTTCTAGATGTAGCCATGAGCATGAACCCAGAGTGCAAAATGTGTCCAGGCAAGGTAATAGAAAAGAAAATAGTACGTGAGGCTTTTGAAGATATGCTGCCTGAAAGCATATGCTGGAGACAAAAAGAACAATTTTCCGATGGTGTGGGCTACAATTGGATTGACTCCCTGAAAGCGATGACGGCAAATCTAGTGAGCGATGATGACATGAAGCATGCCGCAGAGCGCTTCCCAATCCACACTCCTATGAATAAAGAAGAATATTATTATCGAACCATCTTTTCTGAGCTTTTTCCAAGCAACTCGGCAGCCTTATGTGTGCCAAGCGTTCCTTCAGTGGCTTGCTCTACAGCCGAAGCTCTCTCTTGGGATGAATCTTTCAAAAATATGAATGACCCATCGGGAAGAGCAGTTAAAGATATTCACAAACAAATAAAAATTATATCAACAAAGTTATGAGTAAATTAAGATTCGATGTGATTCAAGATGCTTTCAAGAAGAAAGCCGTCACAGTGGAAACGCCGTCAGAGAGGCCGTCAGAGTATTACGGGTCAATGGTGTTTAACAAGGACAAGATGCGCAAGTATTTGGACAACAATACTTACCAGAAACTTATTGATTGTATAGATAATGGTGCCACTCTCGACATGGCTGTAGCTGATAAAGTGGCTGAAGGCATGAAAACTTGGGCCATGGAGAATGGAGTAACCCATATTACTCACTGGTTCCAACCTCTTACTGACACTACCGCCGAGAAGCATGATTCCTTGATAAGCTACGACGGAAAAGGTGGAGTACTTGAAACATTTGACGGAAAGAGCCTCGTGCAGCAAGAACCTGATGCTTCGTCATTTCCTTCCGGCGGTATCCGCGCCACATTTGAAGCTCGTGGCTATACAGCCTGGGATCCAACATCGCCTGTATTTATTCAGGAGGACACACTTTGCATTCCAACAGTTTTCATCTCCTACACAGGAGAAACTTTGGACTACAAAACCCCATTGAAAAAGGCCCTCAAAGCAGTATCTGATGCTGCTCTGCCAATCTGCCAAATGTTCGACCCTAAGGTCAGCAAGGTTTATTCTTATCTAGGATGGGAGCAGGAATACTTCCTTGTGGATGAAGACCTTTATGCAGCCCGCCCTGACCTGGTGCTCACCGGTCGTACCCTCATGGGACACGCTTCTTCAAAGAATCAACAGTTGGAAGACCACTACTTTGGCGCAATTCCTTCACGTGTGGCTGCTTTCATGCGCGATGTAGAAATAGCCGGTCTGAAGCTAGGCATTCCAATCAAAACTCGTCACAATGAGGTTGCTCCAAACCAGTTTGAAATGGCCCCAATCTATGGCGAAACAAATCTGGCCAATGACCAAAACCAGATGATAATGAATGTGATGAATTCCGTAGCTTGTAAACATGGTTTCGTAGTACTTTTCCACGAAAAACCTTTTGATGGCATAAATGGTTCTGGTAAGCACAATAACTGGTCACTTGGCACAGACACCGGCACTCAATTGCTGGCTCCAGGCAAGACAGCTATGAGCAACTTGCAGTTTGTTACATTCTTTGTAAATGTCTTGGCGGCTGTTCAAAAACATAATGGCCTTATAAAGGCTACCATTGCTTCTGCTACCAATGCACATCGTTTGGGAGCAAACGAGGCACCACCAGCAATCGTATCTGCATTCTTGGGCAAAACTATGACCAAAGTGCTGCGTCAGCTGATGAAGGTTCCTTCTGATACTGTCATCGAGATTGCCGGCAAACAAGGACACAGCGTAGGCTTGGGTGACATCCCTGAGATCTTTGTGGATAACACAGACCGCAACCGTACTTCACCATTTGCTTTTACCGGTAACCGCTTTGAATTCCGTGCAGTAGGTTCATGTGCAAACTGTGCCGGAGCCATGACAACTCTTAATGCAGCTGTGGCTGAGCAACTTTTGAGCTTCAAAGCCAGCGTTGACAAAGAGATGGCTGCAGGAAAGCAGATGAGTGTTGCCATAATGGATATCCTGAAACAAATCATTGCTTCAATAATTGATGTAGTATGTTTTGATGGCAATGGCTATACTGATGAATGGCGTCAAGAGGCTATTCGTCGTGGACTGGATGTGGAAACTTGTGTCCCAAAGATGTTCAAGACCTTTGAGAGTCCTTCTTCTGTGAAGCTCTTTACTTCATTGGGAATTTACTCTGAAATAGAAATTAAAGCCCGCAATGAAATCCGTTGGGAAACATATACCAAAAAAGTACAGATTGAGGCCAGGGTTTTAGGCCGTATGGCTACTAACCACATCATTCCTGCTGCTCTTGATTATCAGACCAAACTTCTGGACAACCTCAAAATATTGAAAGAAACTTTCCCTGACGAATATAAAACTATGGCAGCTACTCAAATCAATCTTATTAGAAAAATATCTACTTTAGTTGGTGAAATCAATGAAAAGGTAGATGCAATGATTGAGGCTCGCAAAGTTGCCAACGTAATTGAAGATGAATATGAAAAAGCTATGGCATATTATGGGGTTGCAGAGAGCTTGTTTGCTATCCGCCGGCCAATAGATAGACTTGAAGAGATTGTCGACAACAGCATGTGGCCTCTTCCAAAATATAGGGAAATCCTATTTATCAACTAAAGAGACATTTATTTATGAACAAGAGTATAGGTTTATATGATCCGCACAATGAGCATGATGCTTGTGGAGTTGGAATGATTATTTCGCTCAATTGTGACAAAAGTCACCTTTTGGTCGATAATGCCTTGACAGTGCTTGAAAATATGAAGCATCGTGGAGCTGAGGCTGCTGACAATAAATCTGGTGATGGAGCAGGCATCCTTTTGCAGATTCCTCATGAGTTTATCCTTCTGCAAGGGATTCCGGTTCCGGAGCGTGGAAAATATGGCACAGGTATAGTTTTTCTTCCTAAGGATCCACAAGCTTCAAAAGAGTGCCTGGATATCATCAAAAGTGAGACTGAAAAGGCCGGAATGGAGCTTTTCCATGTGCGTCAAGTGCCTGTAAACAGCCGAATCATTGGCGATGCAGCTTTAGAAACGGAGCCAAATATTGTTCAAATCTTTATTACCGGTTGCCCTCAGCCTACAGAGTTTGAAACTCAACTTTACCTCCTGAGAAAGCATATTGAGCAGCTGACAGCAGGGTACAAGGCATTTTATGTGGTGTCACTTTCTACTCGCATAATTATCTATAAGGGAATGCTGACTTCTACTCAGCTACGTGAATATTACCCTGACTTGGGCAGTCCTTTTTTCACCAGCTCACTGGCTATGGTCCATTCTCGTTTCTCTACCAATACTTTTCCAACATGGGCTTTGGCTCAGCCTTTCCGCATGCTGGCGCACAATGGAGAAATCAATACAATTCGCGGCAACCGCGGTTGGATGGAGGCGCGTGAAAGCGTATTGAGTTCCAAAGCTTTGGGCGATGTCAGCGGCATCCACCCAATCATCGAACCAGACATGAGTGACTCGGCTTCTTTCGATAATGTTCTTGAGTTTTTTGTTCGTTCAGGCATGAGCTTGCCTCATGCCATCAGCATGATGGTTCCAGAATCTTTCACTGAAAAGAACCCTATCAGCCAGGAGTTGAAGAATTACTATGAGTATCATTCAATCCTGATGGAGCCTTGGGATGGTCCTGCAGCCTTGATGTTTACTGATGGCAGATATGCCGGCGGTATGCTGGATAGAAATGGTCTGCGACCTTCACGCTATTTCATTACTGAAGATGGCCTCATGATCATGGCCTCAGAAGCAGGAGTGTTGATGGTTGACCCGCAGATAATTAAAACCAAAGGCCGTTTGAATCCAGGAAAGATTATCTTGGTCGACACTCAGATAGGCCAGATACTCACTAATGAGCAAATTAAGAGTGACTTGGCTGGAGAGTGCGAATATGGCAAGTGGCTTCAGCAGAACCGCATAGAGCTGTCAAAACTGCGTTCAGGCCGTCAAGGAACTTATACAGTTGAAGATATGTACCGCAAACTCTTGGCGTTTGGTTACAATCGCGAAGATGTAGACAAGATAATTGCTCCTATGTGCCAAAATGCTCAAGAGCCTCTATCAAGTATGGGAAATGACACTCAGCTTGCAGTTCTTTCAGAGCGCCCACAAATACTTTTCAACTATTTCCGACAGCAGTTTGCACAAGTGACCAACCCTCCGATTGATCCTATTCGCGAGCAACTAGTGATGTCTCTTACCGAATATATTGGAGCTGTGGGTATGAATATTCTTTCTCCAAGCGAGTCTCATTGCAAGATGGTGCGCCTGCCTCAGCCTGTGCTTACAAATACTGAATTAGACAGTCTTTGCAGCATCGCATACAAGGGTTTCAACACTGAGAAGCTCCAGATTATCTTTGATCCAAAAGAGGGAGTCGAAGGCCTTAGAAATGCCATTACATCTCTTTGCCACCAATCAGAGAAAAGTGTGGACAAGGGCATCAACTATATCATTCTGACAGACCGAGGCATTGATGCTGACCATGCTGCCATTCCTTCATTGCTGGCAGTAAGTGCAATCCATCACTATTTGGTAAGTGTGAAAAAGCGCGTCCAGACTGCCCTGATTGTGGAGAGTGGCGAAATCAGAGAGGGAATGCATGCTGCCTTACTTCTTGGCTATGGCGCCAGCGCCATCAATCCTTACATGGCATTTGCAGTAATAAGTGACTTGGTTGCTAAAGGAAAATTACAGCTTGATGAGGTGACAGCACGTCACAACTATATAAAAGCTATTGACAAAGCCCTTCTCAAGGTTATGTCTAAAATGGGTATCTCTACCATTCGCTCATATCGCGGAGCAAAAATATTTGAGGCACTTGGCATAAGCAAAGATTTGCTTTCTGAATATTTTGGAACAAGCTCTTCAACCATTGGCGGTATCGGCTTGGAGGATGTGTATCGCGATGCAGTGCGTCTGCATGATGAGGGCTTCTGCAAAGATGATATCTCTGAAATATTGCCTTTTGAGGGCCAGTATAGTTTCAGAAAAGACGGAATAAAGCATGCTTGGACCCCAGAAGCAATCTCAAATTTGCAATTAGCTACACAACTTGGCAGTTACAAGAAATTCAAAGAGTTCAGCTCAATTATTGACAATAGAAAAGATCCACTTTTCATACGCGATTTCTTTACTTTCAAAAAGAATCCTATCTCAATTGATGAAGTCGAGCCAGCTGAGAACATAGTTAAACGCTTTATTGGCGCAGCAATGAGCTTCGGCGCTATTTCTAAAGAAGCTCACGAGGCCATCGCCTTGGCAATGAACAAGCTTGGCTCACGTTCCAATACAGGTGAGGGCGGCGAAGATGCTGCCAGATTCTCTGAAACAGTGGATGGTGTGTCACTCTCCAGCAAAATCAAACAAGTAGCATCAGGCCGCTTTGGTGTGACCACAGAATATCTGGTGAATGCTACTGAGATTCAAATAAAGATTGCCCAAGGTGCTAAACCAGGCGAGGGCGGTCAGTTGATGGGCTTTAAGGTCAATGAAATAATTGCCAAAACTCGCCATTCAATCCCTGGTATTTCTCTTATTTCTCCACCTCCTCACCATGACATCTACAGCATTGAGGATTTGGCTCAGTTGATTTTCGATTTAAAAAATGTTAATCCTGAAGCATTAATAAGTGTTAAGTTAGTTGCAGAGAGTGGCGTGGGCACCATTGCTGCCGGCGTTGCCAAAGCAAAAGCTGATATTGTAGTAATATCAGGAGCCGAAGGTGGCACAGGTGCATCACCTGCATCCAGCATCCGCTATGCCGGTATTTCTCCTGAGATTGGTCTTGCAGAGACACATCAGACATTGGTCCTGAATGACCTTAGAGGTCAGATTGAGGTTCAAGTTGACGGACAGCTCAAGACAGGAAAAGATGTCATCAGCATGGCCCTTCTTGGCGCAGGCGAATTTGGCTTTGGTACAGCACAACTTATTGTGTTGGGTTGCCTTCTTATGCGCAAGTGCCATTCAAATGCCTGCCCTGTGGGTGTCGCTACTCAAGACGAAAAGCTTCGCAAGCACTTCCTGGGCAAGAGTGAACATCTTGTAAATTATTATATGTTCTTGGCTCAAGAGGTTCGCGAATATCTTGCTGAAATGGGCTTCAAGAAGTTTGACGACATTATAGGCAGGGTTGACCTTATCGATATTGACGAAAGCAAGATGACAAAGAAGACAGCAAATCTGGATTTGTCTCGTCTGTTGCAAGTAATTTCAACTGATGCACCTCTGCATAAGGTCAGCAACCAGTTGCACAACATCTACGGAGTATTAGACCGCGAAATCATTGAAGCTACCCGCTACAGCGTAGAACATAAACAGCCAATCAGTTTGACCTATCCTATAGTCAATACCAATCGTGCAGTTGGTGCTATGCTTTCAGGCTCTATTGCCAAAAAACATGGTAGCGAAGGTCTTCCTGAGGATACAGTCAATATTACATTCAAAGGCTCTGCCGGACAAAGCTTCGGTGCGTTCTTAACCAACGGAGTAAGCCTCAGACTTGAGGGTGAAGCAAATGACTATATGGGCAAAGGACTTAGTGGCGGCACGATAGCGCTTTATCCTCCACATCGTTCTCAATATGTAAGTTCAGAAAACATCATTGCCGGTAATACTTTGCTTTATGGTGCCACATCCGGCAAAGTCTATATTTCCGGACGCGTGGGTGAGCGCTTTGCAGTGCGTAACTCTGGAGCGATAGCAGTTGTAGAAGGAGCAGGCGACCACTGCTGTGAATATATGACTGGTGGACGTGTTTTGGTATTGGGCAGCACAGGTAGGAACTTCGCAGCAGGTATGTCAGGTGGCCTGGCTTATGTTTATGACAAAGATCACGATTTTGACTATTACTGCAATATGGATATGATAGAACTTTCCCTATTGGAAGACGATAGCAGAAAAGAGGAAGTCCTGAGTCTGCTCAATCAACATTTCAAACAAACCGGCAGCAAACTGGCAAAAGGAATGATTGACAACTGGAAATACTACGAGAAAGACTTTATACAAGTGACTCCTATTGAGTATCGCAGGGTACTCAGAGAAGAAGAGCTTAGAAAACTTCAAGAAAAAATTGAGAACGTAGAAAGGGATTACTAAAAAGACAATTATGGGAAATTCTAAAGCATTTATGAGTGTGCCACGCCAAGAGGCCGGCCACAGACCAAAACACGAGAGAACACAAGATTTTAGTGAAGTTGAGCAAACTCTTTCAGAGAGCGAGCGTAAGCTACAGGCTTCACGCTGCATGGATTGCGGAGTTCCGTTCTGCCACTGGGCATGCCAACTGGGCAACAAACAGCCTGAATGGCAAGATGCTGTGTATAGAGGCGACTGGAAAGAAGCCTATGAATTGTTGAGCGCCACCAATGACTTTCCTGAGTTTACCGGCCGTATATGTCCGGCACTTTGTGAAATGAGCTGCATCCTGAATCATTGCATTGATGCACCTGTGACAGTACGCGAGAACGAGTGCTCCATCATTGAAAAGGCATTTAGTGAGGGCTATGTCCAGCCTAAATCATACAAAAAAAATGGAAAGAAAGTAGCTGTGATAGGTGGCGGCCCTGCCGGCCTGAGTGCAGCTGTTCGCCTCAATGCCAAAGGATACGAGATTACTATCTTTGATATGATGAATAAGCCGGGCGGTTTGGTTCGTTATGGTATTCCGAATTTCAAACTAGATAAATTCATTATTGATCGCAGGATGCAAATAATGGAGGCAGAGGGTATCCATTTCGTCACAGGTACCAAGATTGACTATAATGACTTGCCAAAAGGATATGACGCCTATGTTATATCCACAGGAACTCCTCAGGCACGCGACATGAAGATTCCGGGCCGTGAGTTAAATGGGGTTCATTTCGCTTTAGAAATGCTCTCCCAGCAGAACAGACTGCTCGAGGGTGAGACTTTTGCAAAAAAGGAACTGGTATCTGCCAAGGGTAAAAAAGTATTGGTAATAGGCGGTGGAGACACAGGCAGCGACTGCGTAGGAACCTGCCATCGTCAAGGCGCCACCGAGGTGACTCAAATTGAGATAATGCCAATGCCGCCTGAGGGTCATAACCCGGCTACTCCATGGCCTCAGTGGCCACAAATCCTCAAAACCACTACTTCTCACGAAGAAGGTTGTATACGCCGTTGGAACCTGACATCAAACTTCTTTATTGATGACGGAAAAGGCCAGCTCAAAGGAGTGGAAGTCGAGAGAGTGGAATGGCTTCCTGCAGAGCCTGGTCAAAGGCCAAAAATGGAGCTTACCGGAGAAAAAGAAATAATCGATTGCGATATGGTGCTTTTGGCTCTTGGTTTTCTAAAGCCGGAACACCCTGAATATCCTGCAAATGTATTTTTGGCCGGAGATAGCAAAAATGGCGCAAGCTTGGTTGTAAGGGCCATAGCAAGCGGCAGAGAAACAGCTCAAGCAGTAGATGATTATTTGAAAAGAAATTAAGAGTATATGTCAGGGAAGGTAGAATTTACTAAAATGCAAGGTCTGGGTAATGATTACATTTATGTAAACACAATAGCTCAGAAGATTGCCTGCCCCGAGAAAATAGCCATCAGACTTAGTGACCGACGATTCGGCATAGGGTCTGATGGCCTTATTTTAATAGGCAACAGCAATGTGGCAGACTTTAGCATGCGCATATTCAATGCAGACGGAAGTGAGGCGAAAATGTGTGGAAATGGCAGTCGTTGTGTGGGCCGATATCTTTATGAAAAAGGCTTGACCGACAAGACGACCATTTTTCTTGAAACCCTTTCAGGAATTAAAATTCTGCGATTGTCTCTCGATGATCAAGGCCAAGTCAGTTCAGTGTCAGTGGATATGGGCACAGCAGAGTTACTGAAAGTAGGAAATGGAAATGCCTTTTACCAAGACCCATTGCAGTCTTTAGACAGAATTTTTACGGCCACAACCATAAATATGGGCAATCCGCATATTGTGCTGATGGTTGATGACGCAGACACTGTGGATGTTGCAAAATATGGCAGTGATATAGAAAAGAGCGCAATGTTCCCAGGTGGTATCAATGTGGAGTTTGCTCAAAGGCTTTCCTATGGCCATATCCGCATGAGAGTGTGGGAGAGAGGCAGCGGCATCACAATGGCTTGCGGCACAGGCGCATGTGCAACAGTTGTTGCTTTCACACTTGCAGGCTCGGTGAGAGGAGAAACACAGGTGGAAATGGATGGCGGCAGTTTGTTCATCAGTTTTGATGCGGATAGTGGCAAAGTTCAGATGAGAGGCCCTGCAGTAACTGTCTTTGAAGGCAGTGTAGTTATTTAACAAAAACAAATTTATGGCAATTGTAAATCAAAATTTCCTCAACCTTTCTGGCAGATATCTTTTTTCAGAGATTACCTCCAAGGTTAATGCCTTTCAGAAGCAAAACCCCGAGGCAGATATTATTCGGATGGGCATTGGCGACGTATCTCGTCCATTGGTGCCAAAGGTTATTGAGGCAATGCACCAAGCCACGCAAGAATGCTCTTGCTCCGCTACATTTCGAGGCTACGGGCCTGAGCACGGCTACAGTTTTTTGCGTCAGGCAATATGTTCTTCAGATTATAAATCTCGTGGAATTGACATCGACGAAAGTGAAGTCTTTATCAGCGATGGAGCAAAGAGTGACACCGGAAATATCGGTGATATTCTCTCTTGTGACAATCTGATTGGCATCACAGATCCTGTGTACCCTGTGTATATCGACACAAACATGATGACAGGACGCAAGATTCAATATATAATTTGCACACCTGAGAATGGGTTTACCGGAGACATTCCTTCCAACAAACTGGATGTGGTATATCTCTGCTATCCGAACAATCCTACCGGCGCAGTCATTACTCGAGAAAAACTGCAAAAATGGGTGGACTATGCGCTGGCCAACGACTGCTTGCTATTATTTGACGGCGCATATGAAGCTTTCATCCGAGATGAGAGCATTCCTCGTTCTGTCTATGAAATACCGGAAGCCAAAAGATGTGCAATAGAGTTCCGCAGCTTTTCCAAGACTGCAGGATTCACCGGAATTAGATGTGGCTATACTGTGGTGCCTCGCGAGCTGAGTGCTGCAGCAAAAGACGGCAGCAGAGTGTTTCTTAATGGGCTGTGGGAACGCCGTCAGAGTTGCAAATTCAACGGTGCATCTTACATTTCTCAGCGCGCTGCAGAGGCTGTCTACAGTCCTGAGGGGCAGGCTCAAATAACAGCCGACATTGATGCTTATCTTGATACTGCAAAGATTATCAGAGCTGCAATGCTGGAAATGGGATTAAATCCTACCGGTGGAGATAATTCACCTTATATCTGGAGCAGAACTCCGAATGGTATGCCTTCATGGGAGTTTTTTGATTATCTGCTTGAAAAGGCCGGCGTAGTGATGACTCCCGGTGCCGGTTTCGGACAAGCAGGAGAAGGGTGGTTCCGTCTGACTGCATTTCAGCAGAAAGATCGCACCATTGAGGCAATGAATAGAATTATAAAATATATCAAATGAAAGAAGCGAAGCTTATACTTTATGATGGCTCTCAGTATTCAGGCTATAGTTTTGGATATGAGCATCCGGTGAGCGGTGAGTTGGTTTTCTATACAGCCATGACAGGATATCCTGAAAGTCTGACTGATCCTTCCTATAAGGGCCAAATCTTGGTCCCTACATATCCGATGATTGGAAACTATGGAGTTCCTTCTGATATTCAAGATGAGGGAGTGAGTCGCTTTTTCGAAAGCGAGAAGATACAATGCTCAGCTCTGGTGATAGCAGACTACTCCTCAAAATATAACCATTGGGATTCGACAAAAAGCTTGTCAACATGGCTAAAAGAATGGCTTGTGCCGGCTTTGACAGGTATTGACACTCGCGCTTTGGTGCTGAAGTTGCGTGAAACAGGCTCTATGCCTGGAAAGATAATCTTTGACGACAAGGAAGACATCCCTTTTTACGACCCCAACTTAGACAATCTTGTGGCTCAAGTGTCATGCAAAGAACCTATTTACTATGGTCACGGACGCTACAAAGTGCTGTTGGTGGATTGTGGAATGAAAAACAACATTCTTAGATGTCTTTTACGCTATGACGTCACAGTGAAGCGTGTGCCTTGGGATTATGATTTCAGAGGGGAAGATTACGATGGCTTGTTTATCAGTAACGGCCCCGGAGATCCGAGCGTATGCACCAAGACTATTGAGCATCTTTCATGGGCCATTCAGCAGAATCGTTCCATCATGGGCATTTGCCTTGGCAATCAACTTTTGGCTCTGGCTGCAGGAGCAAAAACCTACAAGCTAAAATATGGCCACCGCGGTCACAATCAGCCTGTTGTCATGCCTGGCACACACCGTTGCTTTATCACATCTCAAAATCACGGCTTTGCCATTGAGAAAGAAAGCCTTCCAAAAGACTGGACTCCAATGTTCATTAACCTAAACGATGGCACTATCGAAGGAATAAGACACATTTCTAAACCTTTCTTCTCAACCCAATTTCATCCTGAGGCTTCTTCAGGACCCGTAGATACAGCTTTCTTATTTCAAGAGTTCTTTGATAACATGACATATGGCAGACATTGAAACACAACAAAAGATACTCTTGCTAGGGTCAGGAGCACTAATGATAGGCCAGAGTGGAGAATTTGATTACTCTGGTTCCCAGGCTTTGAAGGCTTTAAAAGAGGAAGGTATGCACACTATCCTCATCAACCCAAATATAGCTACAGTACAGACATCAGAAGGCATAGCCGATAAGGTTTATTTTCTGCCTGTGACTCCTTTTTTTGTCGAAGAAGTCATTAAAAAAGAGCATCCAGATGCAATTATGCTGGCTTTCGGTGGACAACCTGCCCTAAACTGCGGAGTGGAGCTTTATAAAGCCGGAATCCTTGAAAAATATGGTGTAAAGGTGTTAGGCACTCCTGTCTGTGCAATTATAAATACCGAAGATAGAGAGCTCTTTGCATCGATGATGAAAGAGATAAATGTGAAAACTGCCCACAGCATAGCTGTAGAAAGCATAGATGAGGCACTTGAGGCTGTGAGAACGATTGGTTATCCTGTGATAGTAAGGGCTGCATATACTTTAGGTGGATTAGGCTCAGGATTCTGCTCTTGCGATGAGGAACTCAGTAAGCTGGCTCTTTCTGCCTTTACCTATTCTCCTCAGATTCTGATTGAGGAATCTCTGAAAGGTTGGAAGGAAATTGAATATGAGGTTGTTAGAGACAGCTATGACAACTGCATCACAGTCTGCAACATGGAGAACTTTGACCCACTGGGAATTCACACTGGAGAAAGCATTGTAGTGGCTCCTTCACAGACTCTTTCAGACCACGAATATCACCGTTTGCGCTCAATTGCCATACAGATAATCAGACATGTGGGGATAGTAGGTGAATGTAATGTGCAGTATGCTTTTGATCCGAATTCAGATGATTATCGTGTCATTGAGGTTAATGCTCGTCTGAGCCGTTCTTCTGCTTTGGCCAGTAAGGCAACCGGCTATCCATTGGCTGCAGTGGCTGCCAAACTTGGACTTGGTTATGGACTTGACGAAATCACCAATGCTGTGACAGGTTGCACATCTGCATGCTTTGAGCCGGCTTTGGACTATGTAGTATGCAAGATTCCTCGTTGGGACTTAGGAAAGTTTGAGGGAGTGAGTAATCTATTAGGCTCCAGCATGAAGAGTGTGGGAGAGGTAATGAGCATTGGCCGTACCTTTGAAGAGGCAATGCAAAAGGGCCTCAGAATGGTAGGACAGGGTATGGTAGGCTTCACTTGCAATGATATTTCCATCAATGATATAGATCAGGAGCTAAGCAATCCTACCGACAAGCGTATTTTGGCCATTGCAGGGGCTTTTGAAAAAGGATACACTATCGATTGTCTCTATGAGGAAACGCGCATTGACAAATGGTTCCTTTCTCGTCTTGAAAACATCTATGAAATGATGGTTCATCTCAGAAGCGTGGGTAGTCTGGAAGCTCTGGATTATCACCAGATGTTGAAAGCCAAGCGAATGGGCTATAGTGATGAGCAGATTGCACGCATCATGTCTTGCAAAGAAGATGATGTCAGAAATTATCGTTTGGCGCTTGGAATACGTCCTTTCGTAAAGCAGATAGATACCATGGCAGGTGAATATCCTGCAGTAACCAATTATCTATATCTGACCTATCATGGCTCCAAGGATGACATTTCTTTTGAAAAAGATGGCAAGAGTGTGATAGTTTTAGGCTCAGGTGCTTATCGAATAGGAAGCTCAGTGGAATTTGACTGGTGCGGTGTATCTGCAGTAAAAAAATGTCAGCAGATGGGCTATCGTGCTATCATGATTAATTATAACCCAGAAACAGTGTCCACAGACTATGATGTTTGCGACCGCCTTTTCTTTGATGAATTGACCTTGGAGAGAGTATTGGATATCTGCGAAATAGAACAGCCTTTTGGCGTGATTGTCTCAACCGGAGGACAGATTCCGAATAATCTGGCTCTGCCTCTTGACCAGCATGGCGTTCATATTTTGGGTACCTCGGCATCAAGTATTGACCGCGCTGAAGACCGCCAGAAATTTTCTCAGATGTGTGATGAACTTGGCATAGACCAGCCGCGCTGGAAGGAGCTGACAAGTATGGATGATATTTATTGCTTTGTCTCAGAGGTTGGACTTCCTGTGATGATACGTCCAAGTTATGTTCTTTCAGGGGCAGCCATGAGGGTTGTGAGCAATATGAATGAACTGGAGCAGGCCCTTAAAAATGCTGCAGTGGTCAGCCATGAGCACCCTGTCGTCGTTACAGAGTTTTTGCAGCGCACAAAAGAGGTAGAAATAGAGGCAGTTGCCCAGGATGGCATTGTGAAGTGCTATGCCATCAGTGAGCATGTGGAATATGCAGGAGTTCACTCAGGCGATGCAACAGTGGTTTTCCCTGCTCAAAAGCTTTATTATGAGACAATCCGCCGTATCAAGAAAGTGAGTCGTCATATTGCCAGAGAACTCAATATTTCAGGGCCGTTCAATATTCAATTTTTGGCCAAGGACAACAAACTCAAGGTTATTGAATGTAACCTCAGGGCATCAAGGAGCTTTCCATTTGTGAGCAAAGTCACCAAGTTTAATTTCATCGGCATGGCTACAGAGATTATGCTGGGTCGTCAGGTGGAGCCTTATGGAAAGAACTTTGCAGACATTGATTATGTGGGAGTAAAGAGCTCTCAGTTCTCTTTTGCCCGCCTGTTAAAGGCTGACCCTGTGCTGGGAGTGGATATGGCCTCAACCGGTGAAGCTGCTTGCTTGGGCGACAATTATTATGAAGCCCTTCTTAAGAGTATGCTCAGCGTCGGACATAGGATTCCTTCGAAAGATAAGGGTGTGCTGATATCTTCAGGTACAGCATATTCTAAGGTCGACCTATTGAATGCTTGTCGAAAACTTCGAGATTTCGGCTATAAGATATATGCTACAGGTGGCAGTCATAATTTCCTGACCGAACATGGTATAGAGAGCCAAAGGGCTGCTCTTCATGAAGGCTCAGAAGGAGTTCCTGCCATAGATTGTCTTAAAAATCATCTGGTGGATTTAGTAATAAATATTCCAAAAGACAATTCTCAAGAAGAGCTTGAGGGTGGCTATCGCATTCGCCGTATGGCTATTGACTTGAATATTCCTTTGATTACCAATGCCAGACTTGCCAGTAGCTTCATTGATGCAGTGTGTGACCTGGGCCTGAAAGGGTTGAAAATTCGCCAATGGAGCGATTATGAATTAACAGATTAAAAGTGAGATTTATGAGTACAAAATATATTTTTATCACAGGAGGTGTCGTTTCCTCATTAGGGAAAGGCATAGTTGCCGCTTCGTTGGCAAAACTTCTTAAAGCAATGGGGTTAAGCGTTACTGTTCAAAAATTTGATCCATACATTAACATTGACCCGGGCACATTGAATCCGTATGAGCATGGAGAGTGTTTTGTCACTGATGATGGTGCAGAAACTGACCTTGACTTGGGGCATTACGAGCGTTTTCTAGGAGTTCATACTTCAAAAGCCAACAATGTCACAGCAGGAAGGATCTATTACACTGTAATAACTAAAGAAAGAGAGGGAGCTTATCTCGGAAAAACCGTTCAAATCATTCCTCATATTACAGATGAAATCAAGCGTAGTATATTTTTGCTCGGCCAAGACGGTAAGTATGATGTCATTATTACCGAGATTGGTGGAACTGTGGGAGATATGGAGTCCCATCCTTTTCTGGAGGCTGTGCGTCAGCTGCAATGGGAGCTTCCTGATGAAGATGCATTGAGCATCCATTTGACTTTGGTGCCTTATCTGAGTGCAGCCAAAGAAATCAAGACCAAACCAACTCAACACTCTGTGCAGATGCTTCAACAGATAGGAGTAAAGCCGGATGTGATTATTTGCCGCACTGAACATTCTCTTAATGAGGATGTCAGACGCAAAGTGGCTCTGTTCTGCAATGTAAAGCTCGGTCATGTTATCCAAAGCCTTGATGCTTGGAGCATATATGAAGTGCCACTCAACCTTCAAAAAGAACATCTGGACGAGTTGGTGGTTCGCAAGCTTAAGATTGATAATTACCAACGTCCTGATTTGGAGAAATGGTGCAAGGTTCTTTCTGATTTGAAAAATGCCGACAAGGTGGTCAATATTGCCTTGGTGGGAAAATATGTCGCACTGCAGGATGCCTATAAAAGCATTTTGGAGTCTTTTGTGCATGCAGGAGCAGCAATGCACTGCAAGGTGAAGGTTCATAGCATTCTGTCAGAACTGATAACTTATGAAAATGCCTCTGAAAAGCTTCAAGGTATAGATGGAGTGTTGGTGGCTCCTGGCTTTGGAGAGAGAGGCCTCGAGGGAAAGGTACATGCTATTCACTATTGCAGAGAGAATGGAGTGCCGTTTTTCGGAATCTGCCTTGGTATGCAGATGGCTGTAGTTGAGTTTGCCCGTAATGTTTTAGGCATGGCTGACGCTGCTTCTACAGAGGTCAATCCTCACACAACCCATCCTGTCATTGATATGATGGAAGATCAGAAAAAGACCACCACGAAAGGTGGCACTATGCGTCTTGGGGCATATCAATGTTGTCTTGAAAAGGACAGCCTTGCTGAGAAAATATATGGATGCGAACTTATTAGCGAGCGTCACCGCCACAGATATGAGTTCAACAGTCTTTATCAAGAAGCATTTCAAAAGGCAGGAATGGTTTGTACCGGTCATAATCCGGACACAGGTCTTGTTGAGGTTGTAGAAATTCCTTCACACCCATTTTTCATAGGTGTCCAATTTCATCCTGAATATAAATCCACGCCTGAGAATCCTCAGCCGCTTTTCTGCAGCTTCGTGAGCGCCGCCATGAAATACGCAGCAAGAGAGAAAAAGTAAAAAAAAAGTCCGAGAACAAGGCTTGCGAGATTGAATATGAGGGAGTTACCT
>JAAZCF010000266.1 GCA_012513425.1 Bacteroidales bacterium | reverse complement strand
TTGTCCCTCTAATCATACAAGGGAATGATTGGTTGGAGAATCCGTTATATGGAGGCAAACCATTAATAGTGTATTCGATTAATACTTCTTTCAACTCTTCACTAGATGAATATAATCCAAATCCAATTTTGCCATAAAATGTCTCATTACCTACATTCCAAAACAAGCCCCAATATATGTTAAATTGCCTCATACTTACGATCGCAGCTGCATCTTCGACATATAGGCCAGGGTATTGTGCGGTTGAACTTAAAGATATCCAAGTCATTCCCTCATCAGAAGCACTGGCTGGTTTCAAACCTCTTATAAGCCAATGATTAGAAGAATAGTCTCCAAAATCTGGAAAAGAATATGAAGCATTGTATCGTCCACCCCAACCCCAATTGATATGGAAGTCATCACCGGAAAAACCATCTATCACAAATGCATGTCCTTCTTCTGCAGAGTTACCGCTGTAGATTGTCGGGCCGCATTGTTCCAGATTCTCTTTGAGCATATCTAGCCACTGCTTGTGAGTAAAAACATTTGTGTCATATGAAAAATAGCTTGCTTTTGAGCTGTATCCGAAATGAGATGCCATTTCGTCGGGCACATCATTGATTGCCGAGGAAGTGCCTTCAGGCGAATACTCGGCGCTAATCATCATGCCACAGTCATATAACAACTGTGAAATTTGGTCCATCTGCTCATTAGAATATGGGGCAGACAGCGGCATATTTGCCCAATCATAGCTGTGGCCAAGGTTATAGCCTTGTAAGGTATATGGTATACCATTGTAGATCACCGGGTTATTTGCAATTGTCCCTGTACCTTGATTCGGAAAAGCAAAATACTTCATGACAATCGCCATTGCCGTTGGCAAACAGCCTGCCACTGCCTTTTCCCCAGCCATTGTTGGGCATTTGTCATTAAATGGCTCTATTTGATCCCATGAAGCAGTGGTATATTGTTTTGATGAAGATCCAACTACAAAATCTGACTTCGTTGCTGGCTTCACAGACCCAGTGACATTATTTCTCTTGAGATATTCAATACCGCCAATAATATAATCAAACCAAGCTTTCACATTTGCAGGAATAGCTGTAGCACCGAACTCGCCTTTTTCGGAATAGGCCAGCACCGGCTGAATAATATCATCGCCGGAAATTACTATAAATCCTCCTTCGGCTCTATTGATGGCATAAAGCGAAGCATTTTGATTAACAGTAGCTTTTGTAACAGGTTCTAGGCCATCCCACACCAAGGTATATCCTCCCGACTTGGTAGGTTGTTCGCCAAAAAACTGGACCGCTATAGTTAGAGCTTGGTCTGGCAATATCTTCTTTGCCATGGCATAAGAAAGACTAATACAGAAAAACAGCACGATAGTAAAGATCCTTTTCATAGCTATAGTATTTGTTTCAAGAAATAAAGATAGTTATTATTTTTTCTTACCTTTACGAAAACCAAAAAATGAGATTTCTATATCAATGAAAAAAATTCTTTCAGTCATTCTTTTAGCTTTTGCCCTGTCATCATGCGGCTCAGCTATCCACTCAACTTCTTCATCTGCAGACAAGGTAAACGATGGCTACGGCGATATATCGAGAGACAAAGTAACCTCCGCTGTGTCAAAGGCTGATATTGATGACAAAAACATCAAAACATACTCAGATATGTATGCTTACCTGCAAGGCAGAATTCCAGGTGTCACGGTCTCTGGAAAAAGCATTATCATTAGAGGTATAGGAACCAACAGCAGCAATACCCAACCTCTTATCTTGGTTGATGGCGTTGAAGTGTCTAATCTTGACAGCGTAGACCCTCAATATGTTGAAGATGTTACTGTCATTAAAGATGGTTCTGCTGCAATGTATGGTGTCAGAGGTGCAAATGGGGTTATTCTGATAACCTTGAAAAGAAATTAATGTTGAAGCAAAAACAAGCCCGAAAATTCGGGCTTGTTTTTATTTAAGTTTTTTCCACTCCTCAATCTGATTTATATTATCTTGCATTTGTTTCTGCTTTTTGTTGAAATATTTCATTCCAAAAAATAAACCTATTATAAGGCCGACAACTGCTCCAGTGCCCATACCCATGGCAAATTCTTTATTACCATTAGAAATACTATATATCTGGTAACCCATACCCATCAGCCACAATAACAAGATTGACATATTTATCTTTAGAGTATTGATGTCCCTTTGTTTCAGCTGTGCTATTTGCTCGGCGCAATCTATAAGATTTCTATCTGCTTGAGACATTATTAAATTAAGTCTTTGGCGGTTAAGCAACATTTCAATCACACAATAGAGCATGAAAGCTGCAGTGGCAATAAAAAACCAAAGGTCAAATCCAATTTTGGTGAAAAACCAGCCACAATAGCATATTGATAAAATGGCTAAGATGCTGAAACCTATCATCTCTCTACGCATTCCTGACAGAGAAGTTTTGATTGTATTGCGCAACATCTTCTCATTGATAATTTTTTCTTTATCTAATTGCTTTTTAAGGATGTCCATATTAGAGCGCATCTGCTCATATATATTATTGTCTTCCATAATTACTTGTTTTAATCGTTAATGGTCATTTTTTTCAATTCTTCTTTGATACGCACCAAACGCACACTTACATTTTTTGCACTAATTCCGACAATTGCGCCTATATCATCGTAGCTCAAATTTTCCAGCCATAGCAATACTATTGCTCTGTCGAAAGGTTGTAGTTTATTGATGCGATTGTGGAGGGCCCTCACCTGGCGAGTGTCGGAGTCTGTGTCTTGATAGAGGTCTATATCTACCTTCAAAGGCTCAGTATTCTTGCGCCTTTTGTCTTTTCTGTCTGCTGAGATACATGTGTTTAGAGCTACTTTCCACACCCAGGTGCTCTGAGCACTCTCAGCCTTAAAGCCTGCAAATCCTTTCCAAAGGTTTATTAGCACCTCTTGGAATAAATCATCGACTTGCGCTTTATCATCTGAGAACATAAAACACACGGTGTAGATTGTGCTTTTGTTCTCTTTAACTAGTTGTGTAAACTTTTGTTCTTCTGCGTTCATTTTGAATTGTCTTTACCCATTAGACGCAAAATTAACTTGAAAACTACAAAAAATGAGAAAATAATTTGGGTGAAACAAAAAAAGCAACCGAAACGGTTGCCTTTATTTGTGCTCCGGACGGGAATTGAACCCGTACGGACATTGCTGCCCACAGGATTTTAAGTCCTGCGTGTCTACCAATTCCACCACCAGAGCAGTGATGCAAAGGTATAAAAAAAACGGATATGTAAAAGTACATATCCGCCTTTTTAAAGTATTCGAAAAGATTATTTCAGTTTCTTAAGTTCTTTGATATTCACTTTGTACTCCTCAAGACCTTGAGCTCCAACAAGAGCATTGTCAGCAGCAGCCTTGTTGCCCATTAGAATATAGCAAACACCTAGGTTATTCATAACCTCTTTGCTATCACCGGCTTTTTGGTAGTACTGAATGGCCTGACGATAATTGCCAGCTGCAGCAGCTGCATGACCTGCAATGTCATTCAAAGCCTGGCTATTTGGATAATATTTCAAACCATCAGCAAGAACAGCCTGATCAACTGCATCAGATGAAGTTGCAAGAGCTACATACTCATATTCAGAAACTTGATCTGGGAATTGTGTGTAGAGAGCACGGCATGCATCAGCATCAAATGTAATAACCTTATAAGTTACTTTGCAGTTAGCAAAACGTGAACGTGGATAAACTGTGTTGAAAATATCTTTGTAAGCAGCAAGTTTCTTAAGAGCAGCCTCTTTTAAATCAAGGTTGTTGAAACTCTTTCCAGCCCATTCTTTCAATTGAGCATCTGAGCTTGCATTTACATAATTATCAATGCCACCCCAATATTCGCCATTACCTTTAGTTTGGTAAACACTTTCAGGGAAGCTGAATTTATCGGCGATAAGCTTCTTCATTGTAGCGGCACGCTTTTCAGAAAGCTTTTGGTTGTAAGCAACTGTAGCCTCAGGTGAAGCCCAACCTTCAATGTCAATAGCTTTAACTTCGAAATTAGGAGAATCAAGAGTCTGAAGAACATTAAGAGTCTCTGCATTTTCAAGATAATCCTCAACTGAAGTAGTGATATTAACAGGGAAGTAAATGGTAGTTTCCAAATGTTTGCTAGGGTCAACAGCAGGAGTAGGAACTTTTGCCCATACAGGATCAACAGTGAAGTCTACTGGAGCTACATTCTCCGGACCGCAAAGGCGAGTTAGGCATTTAGGAACTGTATACTTTTGAGTGGTTACAGTAAGATATGTGTCTGGAACAACCCAATCCTCTGCAGGAATAACATACTGTGAAGAAATTATTGCTGGCTGATTTACAGGAGCAGTAACATATTTAACATTGTCAGTCACTGCATAGCATCTTTCTTCCAACCATGCTGATTTAGCCGTGTAGTATGGACCATTTACGATAAGAACCTCAACAATCTCTTTATTGTTGTTTCTTTCAATGGCAGTTGTGATAACTAGAGCCTCTTTTTGGTCGCAACCACAAGAAGCTACAACATTTGGAACAAGGTTGAGAGTGTAATCAACTACTACATTCTCACCATCATAATAGAGTGCATCAATGTCAAACGAACCGACATTATTGCAAAAAGTCTGAGCGTTTGCAAATGCACCCACAAGCATCAAAGATGCAACAAGGAATGCTTTCCAGATAGTTTTCATAAATTATATTTTAAATGTTATTTACAATAAAAGCAAAATAATACTCAAAGATATGAAAAAAAAAAGATAAAGGATCAAAAACAATTCAAAATGCTTATATTTGAGCCTGAATTTTATTAAAGATTTCTATGCATAACATAACGAAAATTGGCGTTTATACTTCTGGAGGAGATGCTCCCGGAATGAATGCTGCTGTTAGAGCGGTCGTTCGTACGGCAATGTTTTATAAAATTGAAGTAGTTGGAATTCAAATGGGTTATCGTGGAATGTTGGAAAAAAGATTCATACCCATGCAATCACAATCTGTCTCTAAAATCATTAATAGAGGTGGAACAATACTACAAACTTCGCGTTGCCCTGAATTTGAAGATTTCGAGTACAGAAAAACTGCATATGATAATATAAAAGCAGAAGGTATTGACGCTTTGGTTGTTATTGGAGGCGATGGCTCTTTCCGAGGAGCTATGGCCTTAGAAAGCGAGCAAGATATTCCTATTGTTGGAGTTCCTGCGACTATTGACAACGATATTTATGGCACTGACTTTACTATTGGCTTTGATACTGCCATCAATACTGCCATGGAGGCTATTGATAAAATTCGAGATACAGCGCAAAGCCACAATATCGTTTTCTTTGTTGAAGTAATGGGACGCGATGCAGGCTTTATCGGATTAAATACCGGTATTGCTACAGGAGCTGAGGTTACTTTAGTGCCGGAGATTATTACTGATATTGAGAGTCTTTGTTATTATCTGGTAGCTGAGCGCCGTAAAAATAAAACATCAGGGATCATTATCGTTTCAGAAGGTGGTCCAATGGGTAGCGCTGCAGAAGTTGCAAGCCAAGTGCAACAGCGCATTCCTGACTATGACACAAGAGTCACGACTCTGGGCCACATTCAGCGCGGTGGTAGTCCTACTTGTAACGATAGAGTACTCGCCAGTATTTTAGGATATGAAGCAGTAGGAGCTTTATTAGACAATCATACTGGGGTAATGGTTGGCCGTTCTCAAGGAAAAATTACATTAACTCCTTTTGGGGAGGCTTGCAGTAAACACAACAAAATTGACCATAGCCTCTATGAGATTACCAAAATATTGAGTGTGTAAAAAAAATAAAGATTGGAATTGGTTTTTTTTGGAGATACAAAAAAAAGGCTTACATTTGCTGTCCCAATCGGGAAAATGCGGAAATAGCTCAGTTGGTAGAGCACGACCTTGCCAAGGTCGGGGTCGCGAGTCCGAGTCTCGTTTTCCGCTCTATAAGGCAGCCACTTTTTAGTGGCTGTTTTTTTGTGCAGCAGAGACTCGGGCGAGTGACCCCGCAGCCCCTGAGGGGCAGCTGAGCGAAGCGAAGCAGGGGTCAGACACAAGCCGCATCCGCGTGTCCATTAGGACACGCGAGTCCGAGTCTCGTTTTCCGCTCCAAAAAATAGCAACCTTATAGGTCGCTATTTTTTTTGAGATACTCTATAATTTTTTTGATTGACATCGCTTTTTTGCCTCCGGTAGCGATATATTTTTCAAATATGCTGCAATCGAATTTAAGGCAACTTTCTTCACTGATCATCAAATCATTAAGAAGATAATGTTTTGCGTCAGGTAAATAACGCAGATTTAGAAGATCTGTGTGAGCCACCAAATCACACAAAGCCTTTTCTGGAGAAGCCATTAATATTTGAGTATCCAGAAGTGGGAGAATTTGAACACCCAGCATAAAATATTTCGCGTCTGTTTTTGTATATTCAAAATAGCCAAGTTGATTTTCAAAAGACCGTGTATGCTTCACAGTCAATGATTGAATATAACGCTCATCGTCTGGATAAATTTCAGGAATGAAATGATGATACCTCAAAGCCGACAACATGGACACATACGAAGGAGTATAAATATGGTTGGCCAACAATTCCTGAGACAAACTCAAGCCATGCTCTTGTGGCGACACAACATACAGACCTCTTTTTAAACGGATTAGCCTACCAGCCTTTGTCAACTCAAGCAGCTTACCATTTTTTGAAATCAGATCTGGATACAAAGATTCAAGAGATTTGGAGTTTGTCGGAATAATCCCATAACTAGCCAAATCTCTTGTCTTTCTAAACCTCATGCCGATGTATGATTTAGTTCAGCATCATCTTGAAATACTCAATCATCTTTGAGTAATATTGCTCATCAAAACAGCCAGGACCATGGCCGCCACCCTCTACCTCAATGAGAGTAGCCTTTACTCCGGCAGCATCATAAGCAGCCTTCAAAGTATGGCTTTGGCAGTTTGGAACTGTAGTATCCGCAGTGCCATGGATAATGAGAATCTGGGGATCTGAAGAATCAACATAGTAAGGAGAACTGATAAGTTTCACCCAATCTAGCTCTTGGCGTGGGTCTTTTTTACCAATAAGCATCGCCTCAGGTGATGAAGCATCATTCGGACCAGAGCAATCTGCATTCATTGTGGCCATATCAATAGGGCCAAACCAATCCACCACAGCATCTACTGCACTGCTGGTAGAGGTAAAGTTGCCGAGTGAGCCCTCAATATCAATAGTGATTGCGCCACTGGTAAGTTGTTTTTCTCCATTGGTTGCTGCAGCAAAAGAAGATAGATGTCCGCCAGATGAGAAGCCAGTGATACCAACTGAAGAAGCATCATAGCCATATGTAGAAGCATTGGCCCTTACAAATCTGATAGCAGCCTTTACATCCTGAATCTGAGCAGGCCATGGAGCATCCATACTGGAGCGGTGATTGATTGAAACCACTGCAAACCCAGCTTTCAGCAAAGCATTGCCAATTGAACTCATGGTCATAGACTTGGCATTATTGGAGAACCAAGCACTACCATAAATAGCAATAACTACTTTGGGACTTTGCGAAGACTCAGCACCTAAAGGTAAATAAATATCCATGTTGTGATAAACTTGATCATCACCAACATAGTTTACATCGGAGAAACGAAATGAATAAAGACCTTTACTTGGGTCAGCATTCATTTGTGGGAAGCCCTGAGCCAAGCACAACAACACGCTGCACATAGCTACAATTGATAATACTAATTTTTTCATATTTAAATTACTGTATCGAATTCTCTGAGGAATTTGACATCATTTTCGAAATAGTGGCGAAGGTCTTTGACCTGCCATTTAAGCATAGCGATACGCTCAATACCCATTCCGAAAGCAAATCCGCTATAAACATTTGGATCTATTCCATTGGAAACAAGAACATTTGGATCTACCATACCGCAGCCCAAGATTTCAAGCCAACCTGTACCTTTGCATATGCTGCAGCCTTTTCCTTTACAAATATTGCAGCTAACGTCAACTTCAGCACTTGGCTCTGTAAATGGAAAATAACTAGGACGCAGACGAATCTTGGTCTCTTCACCAAACATCTCTTGCGCAAATAATAAAATGGCTTGCTTCAAATCAGCAAAGGATACATTCTTGTCAATGTACAAACCTTCCACTTGGTGAAAAATACAGTGAGCACGAGCACTGATTGCTTCGTTGCGGAACACGCGACCTGGGCAAACAACTCTAATAGGAAGAGATTTTGTCTCCATAGTACGAACTTGCACTGAAGAAGTGTGAGTTCTTAGAAGAATATTATTATCACTCTGATTATTGATAAAGAAAGTATCTTGCATGTCGCGAGCCGGATGCTCAGGAGGGAAATTCAATGCACTGAATACATGCCAGTCATCTTCAATTTCAGGACCTTCTGCCACAGAAAAACCGAACTTTTTGAAAATGGACAGAATTTCCTCTCTTGTAATAGATATCGGATGGCGGGCTCCCAAGTCCATACGATCGCCAGGCTTTGTGAGATCAAACCCGGCTTCACTTGCACTTTCTTGATTATCAAGCCCTGCTCTGAGAGCTTCTATTCTAATAAGAGCACTATTTTTCAGGATATTGAGTTTTTGTCCGAAAAGCTTCTTTTGATCTGCCTGTACTGTACGAAACTCTTCAAATAGCTTGGTTATTTCACCTTTTTTACCAAGAAACTTAACCCTTAACTCTTCAACTTGCTGTTGCGAAATTGCCTTTAAGTCATATAGCTGAGCTTGAAGGTCTTCAATAATCTTATCGTCAATCATTTCAATCAGTGTTTGAACTGCAAATGTAGCAATTATCCGCATAAAAAATGTTATAGATATTGGCTTTTATCCTCTACTGCAAGGTCCATGAGAATTTCTTTCACAGCGGAATCTTCTCGAGGGCATATCATCAACGCATCTTTTGTGTCAATCACTAAATAATCTTTCAATCCCTTGACTACTACTAGCTTCTTGGAATTGCCCTCATAAATCACACTGCGCTCAACCTTGCGAAGAATGGTTTCATCTGATTGCACAGCATTTTGATTTTCGTCTTTTGTTGGTATATGCTCGTGAAGAGCCTGCCAAGTCCCCAAGTCTGACCATCCAAACTTTCCTTCAAAAACCCATGCTTTGGTAGTCTTTTCCATCACACCATAATCGATTGAAATAGACGTACTATCACCATAAACTTTTTCAATAAAATCTGCCTCTTTTGGGCTGTCATAGAGGTTTTCTCCTGCGGCAAAAAGAGTAGCAACCCCAGGTAGGCATTTTTCCAATTCTGATTTGATTGTCTTTAGATTCCAGATAAACATACCAGAATTCCATAGAAATTCATTAGTATCGATAAATACTTTTGCCAAATCTGCATTAGGCTTTTCAGTAAATGTCTTCACGGCAAAAGCTTTATGGCCATTCACTTCAATATTTTTCTTATTATTAACTTGAATATAGCCATAGTTGACATTCGGATTTGTTGGCTGAATACCAATTGTAAACAAATTGTCGTTTGAAGCGGCATGTTCCAACACAGTAGTAACAGTTTCGGCGAACTCCCTTTCATCGTCAATATAGTGATCCGAAGGACTCACAACAACCACAGCATCAGGATTGCGACTGAACAATTTGTAGGTGCCATAAGCCACGCAAGGCGCAGTGTTGCGCTTGTATGGCTCCAACAATACATTTTGTGGTAATACATTAGGAACCTGAGTAGCAATAGTATCTTTATATTTTTCAGAACTGACTATCAGAATATTTTCAATTGGAACAATCTTCTCAAAGCGACTTACGGTCATTTGCAAAAATGACTTTCCAACGCCCAAGATATCAAGAAATTGCTTGGGCATCCCGTTTCTACTTACTGGCCAAAATCGGCTACCAACGCCGCCAGCCATTATAATTGCGTAGTAATTTTTATTCATTGTTGAAAGTATTTTATAATCCCCAATTATTTGCGTCAAATGTCCTTTCAACGTCTGACTCCCATTCGTTTGAAAGATTATGGAAGAAATCAAAGCCTGAAAGAGCCTCTATTTCATCAATAGTTTTGGCATATTTGGAAGATATATTCTTATCGATGTTTGTATTATTTTCAATCACAAAACCTATGGCTGAATAGCCGCCAAAGGCTGATGATTCTTTTCGATACTGAAGTAATACTTTGAAGAATGCGCAAGGATAAGCCACTCTCTTTCCATCAATGTCAGTGGTATATTCTATTTGCTGGCCTTCTTCTGTAGTAAGAAGAGGACCTGTTACCACATAGAGTGTGTCGCAATCATTTGCCACAACGCGGATTTTAGACTCCAACGAAGCCCAAATTTCGCTATTCATATCTGCATTCTGAGGAATAATATTCGACGCATAGAAAGTCTGTTCATTGGCATCAACTGAGAACAAACGATCACCGCTTGGCAACTGATGGCCGCGAACACCTTTTGTATATGCTCTTTTCTCGATATTGGCTTGATCTCTTATCGGCAATTTTGGATCATAGGCCCACGTGTCTGTGCGAGATGTCACTTGGTCAAGCAATTCGTCATAAAGCTTATATGCCACCCATCGGGAAACTTTGCTTCTAGCATCAAAAAGAAGGCTATAATTGTGAAGAAGATCACCATTGTGAGTAAGATCGTGAGAGATATATACCAAACTGTCACTTGTCATATCAACAACTGGCAACTCTATGTACTCAACAACGGCATCAGACTTTAAAGCTTGATAAGGCATTTGAGTCAGCGTAAAGACTACACCTGCAACTATTGCATCTACGGCTTTGAAAGTGATTGTTGCAACCCTGGAAGCCTCTGTACTTGGGTTTGCATCGAAAGAAACTGTAATAAATGCACTTCCACTGCCTTCAGTCTTCGACAAGCTGAAGCCTTCAGTATCGCAAGAAGCTGTCCAATCCACACTGCTCAGCAATTGAATTTCTACAGAGCCTGCATCTCCCAAATGAGTATATTCGCTTTGATAAAGAGTCATTGAAGCACCTGCGGTAAATCTATCGCCATTGAGGCCATCAATATCGCTCATTTTGGCCAGAGAAATCTGAGCACGACCTTTGTAAGTTCCCGCAATGCCTTTTAGTACACCACTGCCAGTTGGCACGGCTTCAGCGCCAAAGCTAGAATGTTTCCCTGAAAATAAGTCAAAAGACTCACCATTTATAC
>JAAZCF010000265.1 GCA_012513425.1 Bacteroidales bacterium | reverse complement strand
TTCTCATCAAAAATTGGGATACCCCAATATTGATTATCCATGGTGAAATGGATTATCGCGTGCCTGTAGACCAAGGCATGGCCGCATTCAATGCAGCACAAATGATGGGTGTGCCTTCAAAAATACTGCTTTTCCCTGACGAAAACCACTGGGTCCTCAAACCACAAAACTCAGTCTATTGGCACAGAGAATTCTTCGACTGGATTGACAAGTGGTGCAGGTAGTGGCATGCTTTTGGCTGAGTTTGGGTAAATGATTAGTAATTACAAACATGATTACTCTTTTTATTCTCCTAGGATTGATTTATAATAGTCAAAATCCTGATTGGAACTCAGCACAGTATGCTAAACTCTGGTCTCAAGTAGAGAAGGCTATAAAGGCCGGCAAGCCCCAGACTGCAGCGCAGTATTTGGCTGAGTTGGAAGAAATGACCCAGCAGCAGGGCGATGACCTTGAGAGGCTTGAGGTCATGAAGCAGCGCTATGAATGTCTCCAGCAATTTAATTGGAAAGATGCAAATGAATATAGCAGTGGCTATTTTAAGCTGCGCGAAAAATTCTTCTCTTATTTGGATGCCAATATAGAGAAGTATAACAAGCATCCTATGGTGATAATGCTTATCACTGAAAAAATAGACCAACTATATCGCGAGGAAGAACAAAAGATAGATGGGCTAAAGAATGAAGATACATTCAAGAATATTCGCAAGATGTGTCAGGAGGCTGTACAAGCCTATCCAAAGAGTGATTATGCTAAAAAATTAAGGGGACTCATCCAAAGCATGGATGAAAAGACTCTCGTTTTAAATGGGCCTTCAAAAGGTTATCCTGGCTCAACTTTTACCTACGAGATAGACAGCCGCAATGTTGCTGCAGCTGATATGATTATTTATCGAATGAGCGGTCGCTACGACATTGGCAATGCAGATTCATTTAAGAAGTATAATGGCAATGATGCCCGCTGCAAAGAGATTAGTCGCAGAAAGCTGAGCGACTTCGCCAATAAATACAATATCTCAGACGAAACCAAGATTGAATGGACTTTCCCTGAGGAAGGTTTGTATGTGGTTTATATCGGCTCTGGAAATGCTAATTCATATCAATATGTCAATATCAGCAAAGTTGCTGTAGCTTTGAGAGAAGTGAAAGGCAGATATGAATTCTATTCAGCTGATGCTCGCAGTGGCAAGCCATATTCCAACCCCGACATCACAGCCTATAGCAATGGTCGCGGTAAGGCCTTGTTCCTTGCACCGGAAATTATATCCAACAAACAATATAAACAGAATGGTTTTACAGCGCTCAATCAGCAATATCTTTTAGAAAAAGAATACTCAGGTATGCTGGTTGTGCATGCAGAGGGCGACATTTGGGCACCACAACTGAATGTGTTCCAAATTAATGACAGAAAAGGCACGGATGTTTTCAGTAACAATATTTCTACCGAAATTTTCACAGACAGAAAGCTTTATAAATCTTCAGACAAAGTTCTTTTCAAGATTATTGCTTATGAAAGCAATGGCACTACAGGAAAGGTTCTTCCGGGTAAGAAAATTAAAGTGGAACTTTTTGCTCCGGCAGAAAGCAAGCCTGTGGCTGAACTGCTGCTCACGACCAATGAATATGGCTCTGCAGATGGACAATTTTCTATTCCAAAAGGCGGCCGCAATGGCAGCTATAGTATCCGCACTGGTGGTGCTTCGTGCTATTTCCGAGTAGAAGAATATCAAACTCCAGACTTCTTTATGGAGATGAGCCAGCCTGCAGGTCTTTATGCATTTGACGATATAATTACTCAAAATGGAGATATAAAAGGCTACTCAGGGGTGCCTATGGCAGGAGCCAAAGTAGAATATGAGATTTTCCGCTATGTGAATTGGAGGATTTGGAACAACCACATTAGATATGACCGAGAAGGGATGGATAGAGGCAGTGTGATGGCGGATGCTCAGGGCCATTTCGCCATTTCTTTCCGCGCAGACAAGCCGCAAATTGATGAGGATAATGCCTCTGCCAGCGTCACCTACACTATAGAAATAAAGGTTACTGATCGCCAAGGCGAAACTCATGAAGCTTCAAGCAGCTTCGTTGTTGGAGATACTCCATTGACTTTGTCTTCTTCGTTTGAGCACCAATATGAGGTTGATGACAGCATCATGGTTGTAAACAAAGATTTGGAGAAACAAATCCTTATCAATGCAAATAATCTGAATTACCTGCCTCAAATTATTGATGGTAAATTCCGTCTGCTGCGCAATGGCGCTGCGGAGGCTGAGGGCAGCTTTGTCAGCGGTAAAGCCCTGGACTTTGATTTCTCAGCCTTACCTTCGGGCCAATACAAGCTTGAATATGAAGTGAATTGGAGAGGCTGCAGCATCAGTGACAGCACAGAAATGGCGCTTTTCTCGCCATCAGACAGCATCATTCCGATAGAGAGCAAGCTGTTCTTTTATCCTTTGGATGATGAAGGCAATATTGAATTTGTAATAGGTACAAGTGAAGAAGATTTATATTTGGAGTTGGAACTATTTGACAGAGATAAACAACTATATCGTGTGCCTGTTCATTTGCAGAAAGAAGCCCGACGCATTTGTTTGTCATATCAGAGCAATTACAACGATTGTGTGGAGTTATCACTGTTCGCTTTCAGAGATTTTGAGCAGCATCACATAACCCACTCGTTCAGGCGTCCTATGAGCCCTACTACTTTTGAACTGCAGATTGAGTCATTCCGCGACAAAACTGCTCCTCGCACACAAGAGAGCTTTATTGTGAAAAGTAACCCAAGTGAGTTGACTATTTCTATTTTTGATATCACTACTGACCGCTATGATGCTAACAGTTTTGACTTTTTACCATTCACGCAATATGACAGCTACAGCCCGGACATCCGCATCAATCTGGATGATTATGATATATATTATGCCGGCGGAATGATGACCAAAAGTATGATGAACACGCCAGCATCGCGCAATGAATCAATGATGGCTGATATGATGGTGATGGAAGAAGAGCCTGCTGCTGATGATGTAGAAGAAGTTGTGCGTAGTGATTTTGGTGAGACTTTGGCTTTTTATCCGCATATCGAAATTGGTGCAAATGGTGAGGCTGAGATTAAATACAGTACCAAAGATGCTTTCGGCACTTACAGAGTGTTGATATTGGCTCATGATAAAAATCTGAACAGCGGTAGAGCTGAAAAGCAGTTAATCGTACAAAAAGAGCTGATGATGATGCCGTCATTGCCTCTGTTTGCCACTGAAGGTGACAAAATTGTCCTCAAAAGCAATGTAGTGAATATGGGAGGGAGAAATATTAATGCAACTGCTAATATTTCATTCACTGACAAGGCCGGCAAACGATTGAATCTCGGCACCAAAGATACAACATTGTCAATGGCGGCTGAATCTCAGAGCGAAGTAGCTTGGGAAGTGACAATTCCTGAAGGGAAGAAGCTATTTGTGACAATTACAGTTGCCGGAGCCGACATTACAGATGGAGAAAAGAATGTGATTGAGATTGTGCCGGCAGTTCAAGAAATCACAGAGAGTGCATCATTTGTGCTGGGTGGATCTCGTGGTCGCAGATATTACGAAAAGCAGCTACGCGAAAGACTAGGCAAGTTCAATCCGGAACTTCGCTATGAAGAATACAACACTCTTGATGCAGCCCGCGCTGCTCTTACTGCTCCTGAGCGCCCAATTAATGACAATATGATAAGTTGGCTGAATGTGCTCTATGTGTCACAGATGAGGCAGATAGTTGGACTGGAGTCCGATAAATCAATGTCAACTGATGCTGTGGCCAAGCTGGTGTCATTGCAACATTTTGATGGAGGCTTTAGCTGGTTCCCTTGTATGATGTCTTCTGATGATTTGACTATCCTTTTCCTTGAAAAATTATGGCAGCTCCAGAAGCAGGGAGTGCATGCAGAAGGACTGGAAATGGCAGTTAAGAAAGCCGTAAGCTATATTGATGGTCGCATCAGCAGCATTGGAGATAGCAACAATTGGAACTGGCAGTTCTTGATTGACTATTTCGCAGTTCGCACATTATATGATGATGTTCCTATGCCTGCAAAAGTGGCCGCACTTTTCAATTCATACCTCAATAAATCTGCAAATGATTGGCAGAACCTCAGCATTCTTAGCAAGGCCAAGTTGTGCAACACTATTATCCGCGTTGGCGGCAGACAGGGCAGGGTAGAAGAGTTGCTGGCATCCCTGGCTGATTATGCAGTAACCAACAAAACAATCGGGTGTTATTTCCCGAATGCTGTGATGCCTTATAGGGGACTTATGAGCAACGAAATCTATGCTCATGCCCAGCTTCTCGAGTTGTTTGAGGCTGTTGGCCGCAGCGATATTGTCACTGGTTTGCAACAGTGGCTGCTTTTGCAGAAACACAATCAGGCTTGGGAAAGCAATATGTCCACTGCTGACGCAGTTTATGCGTTGGTGGGCCATAAAGCAGAGGATTTGCGTCTTGGAGCAGTCTACGCCACATACATGGCTCCTATGGTGGAGGTTGAAGAATTTGGCAATGAAATGACAGTAAAAAGGAGCTTTTGGCGTGATGGCAAAGAATTGACTGAGGGAGATAATTTGAAGCTTGGTGATAAAATAGAAGTGCGTTACAATCTTTGGAACAGTGAAAACCGTTCATTTGTTGAGGTAAATGCAATGCGTGCCGCCTGCTTCTATCCACAGGACGAGCGAAGCTGGGGTTCTTCATATTTCTATATGGAACAAACGGCCTCAGGCACAAAATATTACTTCCAACTTCTTGCCGAAGAAGATACTCTTTTGAAAGAAACATTCTATGTGACCCAAGATGGCACATTCAACGCCGGCCTCGTAGATATGCAATCCCTTTATGCTCCGGAATATAGGGCTCATAGTGGTGGATTGATTCTTAAATAAAAGCGCGATAACGGCCAAAACAAAAGGAGATGACTGATGTTGGTCATCTCCTTTTCTTTATATTTAATAGATATTATTTAACTTGAAAATCTAAGGCCTTCAAGTCATTATCACTAGATGAACTACCATAAAGGATTTGGTATTTTCCTGCTTTTGGAGCAAGCTCATCAATAGTGGCATCATAGTAGTCAAAAGCATCCTTGCCAAGAGTAATCTTGACATTGGCAGTCTTGCCGGCTGCAATGTTGATACGTTTGAATCCCTTTAAAGCCTTAATTGGAGCATCAGGATTGTCGAGGCTCTTGACATATACTTGCACGACTTCGTCGCCATCAATTTTGCCACTATTTGTTACAGGAATAGTGATGTCAACAGAGTTGCCTTTTTTGATAGAGCTCTTTGATAACTTAGCCTGGCCATAAGAGAAACTTGTATAGCTGAGACCGAAACCGAATGGGTAGAGGGCCTTGCCTTCAAAGTAACGATATGTTCTGCCATCCATGTTGTAATCCAAGAAGTCTGGAAGTTGATCAGTAGATGCATAGAAAGTGACTGGAAGGCGTCCTGCAGGGTTGTAATCACCAAATAGAATGTCAGCAACTGCTTTACCTGCTGCCTCTCCGCCATACCATGCTTGAAGAAGAGCATTGTATTTGTTCTCTACTTTACCGAATGCCATAGCACTGCCTGAGCAATTAACCAAAACAACTGGTTTCCCAGTGTTGCTGATAGCCTCCAAAAGTTGTAGTTGTGGGCCAGGAAGCTCAATTTTGGTGCGGTCACCGCCTGAAAATCCGTCAAATGATACAGGCATTTCTTCACCTTCAAGTTTGGATGAAAGGCCACTGACCATAATGACGACATCAGCTTCTGCTACTGTATTTGGCACTGCAGCATAGTCAGGAAGACGACGCTCGTTCATGTCAAATGAGAAATATGCCATATCTTCTGCTCCTTTCACATATTCAATGTCAATTTTGTAGGTCTTACCCTTTACAATAGGGAAAGATGTGGTCGAAACAGCTCCACGTGCAAAACGAGCGGTAGTAGCTTCTTTTTGCTCAGCCACAACTTTGCCATTAACAGAGAATTTGTATTTGTCATTACCACGAAGGGAGTAGTTCATAACGCCGGTGTATTCGGCCACAAATGAACCTGTGAAGCGAGCTGAAAAATTGGTGCTTGATACGTTCTGCTCAAAAGAGTTTTCGTACGAGGCTGTAGCTCGAAGACTAATAGGGCTATTGTAATCGGCAGATGCAATAGGCGAACCCTGCAAAGAAACATTGTTGTAATAGTCTGCATGGAGACCTTTGCCGCTGTTGAAGTCGCTGATATGAGGAATGGTGAGATACGGATCTGCAAGTTCGCAGACAGCATCAAAAATTACTTTTGCGCCTGGAGCTGCTTGGCGAATGGCCTCAACAATAGACATAGTATGCTCAATTGTTGGAGTACCATTGTAATTGCCATTGTGCATGCTGGCATTGTCAGCATTAGGGCCTAAAACAGCGATTGTTTTCACATCTTTTGATAGAGGAAGGATACCGTCGTTTTTGAGGAGAACCATTGCTTCTTGAGCGGCTTTTCTAGCCATTTCATGATGTTCTTCAGTGCTGATATCTTGTGCTCCAAGGTCCTTCCAAGGATCAAGCTCAACTGGGTCAAGAATACCAAGACCAAAACGACCGGTGAAGATACGACGCAAAGACACATCTAAGTCGCTCTCTTTGATGAGGCCTTCTTGCAGTGCATCTACGAGTGATTTGTAGCTGTATCCACATTCAAGGTCAGTGCCCGATAGCACTGCATCCACGCTGGCGGATTTGGCGTCAGGGTGTGTCTCATGCTGGCCTGGAGTATAAAAGTTGTTAATGGCACTGCAGTCTGAAACCAAAATGCGGTCGTAACCCCATTTGTTTCGAAGAATGTCTATCAAAAGTCTGTCGCTACCGCAGCAAGGCTCACCTTCATAACGGTTGTAAGCGCACATAACCTCTTGCACATCTGTCTTTGTAACAAGTGTTTTAAATGCAGGAAGATAGGTTTCCCAAAGGTCGCGCATTGACACTGTCACATCAAACTGGTGACGAAGTGATTCGGGACCGCTGTGAACAGCAAAGTGCTTGGCACAAGTGTGGGTTTTAAGGTAATCGGGATTGTCACCCTGCATACCTTTGACTGTGGCACTACCCATAACTCCTGAAAGATATGGGTCTTCTCCATAGGTCTCTTGACCACGTCCCCAACGTGGGTCGCGGAAGATATTTATATTCGGACACCAGAAAGTCAGACTTTGGTCAGAATTCCAATCTGCACCAGTAGGCACGGTTTTGTCCATGTTGTTGTGCTCAATTGTGTTCCAATGAGCGCGAGCTTCATCGGATACAGTCGTGAAAATCTGCTCTTGAAGATCAGGATCGAATGTTGCTGCAAGACCAATGGCTTGTGGAAAGACTGTCGCGTCATTTTGAAAAATGCCATGGCATGCCTCAGACCACCAGTTGTAAGCAGGAATACCTAAACGAGCGACTGAAATTGAGCCGTTCATCATCATACCAACTTTTTCTTCTGGAGTGAGTAAAGATATAACATTCTCAACCCTGTCTTCCACTGGAAGATCAGGGTTTTGGAATGGATATTCATACTTTGTAGAAGAATCGTTGCTGCACGATGAAAGCAATGCAACGCAAATTGCTGGAAGTAGTAGATATCTAAGGTTCATTTATAAATGTTATTTATTAGCTGAACCTGGGGTCGCTTCAGTGGCTTGTTTGAAGTCAGATGATAAATTGTCAGTATCATTACCATCAGGGATACGCACTAGACTTGCAATTGGATCTGGCTGAGGCTTAAAGTTTGGCATTCTGCCCATTGGACCGAATGGTCCGCGAGGCATTCTTCTTGGCTGAGGAACAACAGCAATGCTGCCTCCTTGAGCCTGATTACCTTCAAGTGTGGCAATTGCAGGAGATGCAATAGTACCATTGGCACTACTGCTGCTTTGTTGTGAACCATATACTATAGCATCCATCAACACTTTGCCACTGCGATCATAAAGAGCTACAGTGCCGGCTGTTTTAGAGAGGCCATAACCAAACATTTGGTCGCCTACTGCTTGTTCCCAAACAGGGCTCAACATGCTGTGGGCAGATGCAAGGCCTTCAGCTAGAGTTACACCGCTGCCTAGAGATTGAACTGCATCACCGCTCTTGTGTGCATATTGCAAAGGTTCTGAGAAACTAATACCGCTTCCTGGGCATGACACATCCACCAATGTAATTTGAGTGTATTGAAGAGGGGTTTCTATAGTAATGGTGTTATCCTGAATGCTCTTGATTTTAACCACTTCTTTGTTTTGGCCGGTGCCAACAGTGATTTCAAAGCCAGGAAGAAGGTTGGCAGTTACAATTGGAATTGGCTGACCTTGTCTTACGCCGCCAATAGGAGCCAGGTCAAAGCTGGTGTCACCTGCTTTGACAACATCTGCTGTGGTAACCTGAGTAGAGGCTGTACCAACTTCGGTGATAGTAACGATTTCGAATTTGCCACCAAGGTCAATACTCATTTTTTGTCCGGCTGCAAAGCCTGCAACGCTTTCAACAGGGATGTTTTTTACTCCGGCTGGAATATCCATCCATGGGCCTGTAGAAATAGGAGTGAAGATTACTGTTGGCTCGCCTGCCATACTGCCTACTTCAGCAACTTTGGCTTTTTCGCCATCAATAGTGATAACATCACCGGCTTTCAAATTTTCACCTTTGAGATATACGACTTTTTCACCTTTTGCTGCATCAGCTACAAGAGCAAACTCAGATTTTGATAGAGTGTAAAATCCACCGGCAGGAATGGTAGTGCCGTCAGGAATAACAGCAGTATTAACAGAAGGCCAACCACTGTGAGTGACAACCATATTCCAACCTGAAATATCTACAGGACTGTCAGATGCATTGTAAAGCTCTACGAATTGGTCAAGATTTTTTCCTAATCCTGAGATGCCTACTTCGTTGATCTTTATAGGCTCCACGCAGCGTATGCGCTGGGTTGCATAAGCATCTCCATTATCCCATACGGCTGAAAGTGCGATGAATCCAGCGTCAGCACCTGCAGGAGCAGTTATGGTGCAATCATAAAGGCGCTTAGCACCTGGAGCGATGTCACCTTCTTCATCTTTGGCAACATCAACAACCCAACCTTGGGGAACTTCAACTACCAATTCACTGGACTTGATTGTCTTTGAAGAAGAATTGGCGAAAACTAATGTGGCTTTTTGTGAAGAGCCAGGAGTGAAAGATACCAAACGTGACATTTCAAAATAAGGGTCAGCATATTTTGCAGCTGCAACATTAGCTTGAACAGCATTGATTGCTTCGTCAGTTGGGTAACCGGAAGTCATGACTCCTTCGAAGAATGTACCTGCAGAGCCGTTGCCATTGTCGCCACCATTACCGAGCAATACAGCGCCTTTTTTATGCATAGGATAGTAGCTGTCACTACCTTCTTTTGTGCCGGGACGAACACCACTATAGAAAGTGGTAAGCTCAGGATTTGTGGCTTCGGCACCGCGTAAATCCCATTGGTTTCCGCCGCCACCATTCATAAAGACTGAGATGAAGTTCCAATCTGTAATGCTTGGTACGTCATTTTTCTTAGCATTGTAGCCTGAGAAAAGGCCTGCCTCCATGTCGGACATAATCCAAGGACCATCACCATTGCCGCTGCCCCATGCTGTGGCAGTACCATAGTAAGTGGTTTCCATAGTGCCTGTGCCGACTGCACGGCCATTGGTTGAACCATTGCCGTAGTCAAAGCAGCATCCGCTAGAGAAATGGCGGCCGTCAATGACATAATACATTCCTTCAGGCTCATCATCAATAGCAATATTCTTTGCGTCATTATTTCTATATCCCATACCAGGCATGATGTATGTGCCATATACTCTGTGTCCGTTGATGGTGGCAGGAGCCATATCAGCTATTGCCATAGTATTAAATTTTCCTTTAGCAGGACCTAGGAAGGTGCCTGGCGCAGCTTGAACCAAGTCATTGCCATTGCCACTCTGGTCGTAAATCTTATAAATATAGCCGATAGTTCCCTTCAAGAAATTATCTTGAGCTGCTGCATCTGCATATCCTCCTTTGATGGTTCCGATGTCCAAAGTTTGTCCATCTGATTCTCTAACGACCTGATAAAGCGGACCATTATATTTAGAATAAAGAAGTCGTGTAGTACTATGAGCAGTGACGCAAGGAGTGCCACCCTTGGCGTAAATATCACAAGGGCCATCCTTAAAGTTGCCGCTGCAGAAAGTGAGAGAAAGGGCTGCTATTGGCAGACAGGCTGCACCGAGCAGAAGTTTCAAAAAAGCGTGAGTAGATTTCATATTATTTTTTAATAGGGTGTTTCAAAACTTCAGTAAAGATATTATTTTATTATATAACATAATAGGGCAACATTTATCTATTGTTGCCCTATTAGTTTCATAATATATAATGTAACCTAATTCTGAGGGAAAATAACTTGATAATTACCGCTGAGGTGCATGAATGCGAATAAACGTAATAGGCCATCATAGTAAGCGTCAAAATAACCATCTTCATAAGGCTCATTTTTGCTGTTCCATAAGCGCTCCACAAATTCGCGGTTATGCTCATTATCAGCAGCAAGTGTAGCAGCAGCAAGTGTAGATACAAGACCAACAGAGTGACGATGGGCTTTGAAACCACCGGCAGAGCTTAAACGAGATGGAATAGTACCATCAACATTATACTGGTCGCCGAAAGTATCGATTCCTTGGCTGTAGAAGAAATTCTGAATGTTGTTGGCATAGTTGTTTTGCCACTCTTTGTCGGCGCAAGCCCAACTATAATCCAAAGCAATGTTCATAGGGACACGCCATGAATCAAAACGAAACGCAGTAGGACCGAACAAGTTGCGCTGAGAGCCATCAAAGTTGTTGTAGTCAGGGTTTAGACCTGTGACAGGGTCAATTGATCTGTGGAGATATTCACGACTTTCTGTTGCCAATTCTCTGTAAAAATCTGATCGTCCATCATTTGCCCAACGAGCCCACACTTCATAAAATGCAGGAAGATGGTAAGATGGGTCTGTGTGATTGTACCCGGACTCATCAGCCACAAAGTTTATCAGTTTGTGCTCCATGTTGATGAATGGATAGGTGCCTTCGCTGCCATCTTTTTCAAATGCGCAATTCAAAATATTCTGGGCTTCAGCCAAATAGTCAATACCTGTGTCGTTACCCCAACGGTTTGATGCGAATATGAGAGAAGTGACAAAATAAAGTTCACCGTCAGATGCAGGACCTTGTGCATACGGAGTACCATCAGTTTGCATACTCCAGCGGAAATAACCTTTATACGGGCCGTCCTGATGTTGCATATATGTTTTGCTCCATCGCCATAGACGGTCAAAAATGTCCTTTTTGTCGAGTTGTACAGCTATCATCATGCCATAAGACATGCCCTCTGAACGAGCATCATGATTTTTGATGTCGCTCATATAACCCATATCATCACCTACTTCAAAGTAGCATTTGTTAGGACCAATGAACACATCTTCAAACACAGAGTTGAGTTTCGCGTCAATATCAGCCTGGCTATAACCCATTTCTTTGAAAACATTTCTGTATTGCTGGGTTTCTAGTCCGCCTTTATCCCAAGGCTTGAAGTCGCTCTTGCATGAGGTCATAACAGCCATGATGCAGAGCATTGTTAGTAGTGCTTTTTTCATATAGTGTGTAGTTGTCGCTATTTAAAAAGTTTAGATACTTCATCACTCAATTGTTTGCTGGCAATTGGAGCAGACTCAGTAGGTCTGACATACCATCTGACTGTGTAAGTAAGCTTTTCGCCAGGTTGGAGAGTAGCATAAGCTCCTTGATTCTCAAGCTCGATGAATAATTCCCCATCAGCGATATATACTTCCATTTCGCTTTCACCGGGAGCAGCTTCACCTTGATGTAAATCATCAAACTGTTTGAGAAGAAGAAATCCGTTGTTGCTATATGCCAACCAGCCCTTAGGATCAACAAATATTTTACGTTGTTCGGTAGCTGAAGAGAATTCGCACCAAGCATAATTAAAGTCATACTTGGTTGGAATCAAATCATTAGGGCTGATGTCAGCTTTTTTCGCATCAAAGAAAAATACACCGGCATTTGGTACGCGTGTAATTTCCCATGGAGCCACACTTATTGTGGAGTCATTAGGATTTTCGATGGTGTAAGTAATGACAAAAGCTTGTTTACGACTATCGATAGAGTATTCCTTGATGAATCGATATGGATAGCGCTCATTAATGCCGCTTGTGGCAGTGAGTTTCTTCTCTGTCAACTCAGTGAGATAATTATCGTAGTCGTATGTCTTGATAGGTGGCCAGTACCAAGGTTCTTGTGGACTTGGCCAAAAGGTCGAGCCATAGTCAAATCTGTTTCCGAAGCGGCCGTTGGCAGGCTCCACATGTTGGGCGAGAATTTCCTTTTCTCCCAATTTGAGTGAAACTACCTTGGCTCCATCAGAAGCATCTACCAACATCACAGCATCTCCAACCTTCAATTCAAATTTAGTGTTGTCAATGGCCTTGATGTAATCATCATTCTTGCATGAAGCAAGAGTGAGAATGGTGGCTATGAGTAAAGGTATGAATGTAAAGCGAGTCATTATCTTTGTTTAAAATTCCATTTAGAATTGTCACTATTAAAATCAAATTTGCCAAGACCAGGAGTGCTGTCAGCTACTGAAATAAGGCATACTTCCTCGTCGCAACCAGGTGCAGCTTTAGGCATGATGCGGTAAGTTCCGTCTGTGAGCATATCAATGCGCCAAAGTTGTTCAGGAGCACCTGTGAACTCAGGAACAGCAATTACCTGCTTGTTTGGAGCTGCAGCAAGAGCACGATTTGTTCCTTCAATGACGATTTTATAGTAAGGACCACCAAGATATCCTGGACCATCTACAGGAACAACTGTCCATTTTTGGTGAGGACGGAACATATATTCGCCACAACGTACATCAATATTGCCTGTAGGCCAACCACCGATAACATCTTCGAGTGTTTGTTCTTTAATCTTTTGAAGTGGTTCAGCTTGACTGCCTTCTGTTCCGAAAGCTCTTGAAGTTCTGGCGCGTTCCATTCTTACAAAGTCAACAGCAAGTTCGAGTGCATAGCCTCTTCTTTCTGATTGGATGTCATAAGTGCCTGGTACGAACTGATCTTCAATTACTGGCCAATCATTTTTCCATACTATTGGATGGATTGCAAGAGTGCTTTGTCCGCCCATGTCCATATCAGCCTCCCAGTGGAATGAAGCTTTCTCCACACCATCAGCAACGATGAAACGTCCGAAGTGACCTGCTCCAGTTTTTCTGTGGCCGGCATTGATAACCATCTTTCCGCCACCGCGCATCATATCACGTCCGAGGTTGTCGTAGTAAGGCCCTGTAACATTGCGTGAACGACCTACTATAATATTGTATGTAGAATTAACGCCATCACAGCATGTGCCATGAGTGCCGAGTAGATAGTACCAACCATTATGGTACATAAGTGCAGGAGCTTCGCAGTCGATAGCTACATCTACAGAAACATTACCTTCTACGCGAAGACCTGTCTTAGGATCAATCTCGGAAATGCGGATTGTACCGAAATAAGTACCATGGCTTACCCATAGACGACCGGTAGTAGGGTCAAGAAGCAAACCTGCATCAATAGCAAAGCTGTCTTCATCAGTTTCTTCAAAGTGGTTTGTATAAGCTACAGGTGCTTCAGGAGTATATTCAAAAAGAGGTGAATTTGGATCAAGAGTTTTGTTCCACATTGTATAGATGACACCATCTTTGTCAGATTCGCCACGATCTCCGTCACGATTCCATACAATGAGATAACGATCATCGATTTTCATTGCATCAGGAGCACATCCTCCACCTGGACGAACAGCACCATCATGCCATGACCAGCCGTCTTCTGAAATAAGTCCGCCACCGCGTGTTCCGAATGTATAATATTTGCCATCGCATTCAACAATTGTCGAAGGGTCGTGAATAAAAGGCTCGCCTATCTGAGCCATTGCAACTTGAGAGTATATTATTGCTATCAATATGCTGAGAAATATCTTTTTCATAATGCTCTATTTTGTTTTGATAGTGAAATTTTTAATAGGATTAAAATCTTCATCAATGAAGCGGGCGCAGAAATCACTGAGACCAGGGCCGTTGATAACACATACGCGTAGGATATGCTGTCCTTTAGAGAGAGTCATAAGAGGAGAAGCGCAGTCATCCATAACCATACGGCGGTCGCCGGACATAAGGAGAACTTCTTCACCATCAATCCACCACATAGATGCTGAGTTAGAACCTGTAGCAAGTCTTACATTTACTAGATCCATAGTGCAGTCAATGATTGTGTATCCAAAAAATACAACATTGTATCCTGCCATATCCTGTTCTTTCGCAAAACGGAATACTCTAACATTGAAGTTCTTGCTCTCAAGAGCATGCCATTTGAGTTTGGTTTTCTTGTCTAGTTTAACAACATCGCCAGCCTTTGGAAGGTCATATTGACCTGGAAAATATTCGGTTGCGAATTCCTTTCTAAGAAAAGAGTCATTGAAAGAAGGGTTATTCAGTGGTTTGTGAATAGGGTCGAGAAGAAGCCATGTTCTTATAAAGCCATCATTGTCTGGCTTAGACTCATCCAATGCATTATAGAAATGTTTTGAACCTACTGGAAAATTCTGGGCTGATGCCAGTGATGTTGACAAAGCCAGCAGGCAAAGCGCAAACATCATAATTCTGTTTTTTGATTTCATAGGTAATTGTTAATAGTTGAATAATAATATTAGTTGTTTTTTATGAGGTCGGAAGGTAATTTTCCAAACTGTTTTTGGAAACTTTGGGTAAAATATGATGGAGACGAATAGCCTACGAGATAGGCCACTTCGTTGATTCGATATTGGTTTTCAGCTATTAATTCTGCAGCCCTTTTTCGTCGACAAATACGCAGATATTCGCTGACAGTCAGGTCTGTTGCGGCCTTTATTTTTCTGCATAGTGTCGGCTTTGACATATTCATTGCTTCTGCAATCTTTGTGAGGTCAAGAGTAGAATCTTCCAGATGTTCCATTATAAAACTATGAAGATTATTCATAAACTCTTGCTCAACTTTGCTGACAGCGGAGAATGATAAATGAGAGAGAGGAGAAGAAGAAAACTGTTTGTTCCTGATTTCTCGATTACGGAACAGTGCCAGAATATTTTCTCTGAGCACTTTCATGCTGAATGGCTTTTCAAAATAAGCATCAGCATCTGCTCTCAACGATTTAATATGAGTTTCAACGCCTACCGCTGCAGTTAACAATAGTACGGGTATGTGACTTAGTTGAATATCTTCTTTAATAGCATTGCACAATTCGCAACCATCCATTTCCGGCATCATAATGTCACTCACAACAAGGTCAATACTATTTTGCCGTACGATGTCTAGAGCCTGCCTGCCATTCACCGCACTTACAATGGAATAATCTTGAGCCAATTCTTCGCAAATTAGCTCCCTCATTGATTGGTTATCTTCCACTACCAATATTGTAGGTCTATCCTTATTGATATTAACTGTGCTTTCGATATAATTATCATCTGTAGCTTTGACAGACATCTTCTCTTTCTTCGGTATTTCAAAGACAAAAGAATTGCAGTCTGCACAGTCGGTGTCATAATACAATTTGCCTTTATGGAATTCGGCGATTCGCCTTGAATAAGTCAAACCAAGTCCGCTGCCAGCAGTCTCTTTAATTCGCTTGCATCGATAAAAAGCATCAAAAATTGATTCACCTTCATTCGCGGCAATTTTTTCTCCGTCATTCTGGACATTTATTATAATGCTATTCTCTGAGGCATCGAGAGTATATTTAATATTTTGCTCACAGAACTTAATTGCATTTGAAAGCAAATTACACAAAATACTGTCTATTGAATTTGCATCACAATGAGCATATAGTGGCCCTTCTGGAATAGAAAATTGAAGATTGATATTTTGCTTCTCTGCAACAGTCTTAAATGAATCAATTACTTTGTGGGATATCTTGCATAAATCTTCATCGGCCATCACCATTGTTGGCATCCCATTCTCCATTTTTCGAAAATCCAAAAGTTCATTGCACAAACGCTTGAGAGTGTCCACATTAGTTTTGATTGAGCTGAATTCTGAGGAAATATCCTGAGGAATACGATCAGCATCGACTAATTTTTCCAAAATGATCTGAATTACAGACACTGGAGTGCGTATTTCATGGGCAATATTAGTCAACAATCTTAATTTATCATTGGCAGTGTTTTTTTCTTTCTGAATGTTTAGTAATTCCTGACGGTTTTTAGACTTAATTGCATCATTATATCTTTTTTTCTTCAAGCCGAATGCGATTAACGATATTGAAGCAAGGATATAGAAAAGTATAGCAACCACTGAAGAATACCATGGGGCTTTGATATAAAATACCAAAGAATCTTCATTAACATTATCAACAGCACCATGATAATCAACTTGAAATGTATACTTTCCTCTTCGTAGATTTGTATATGTGATAGAGTTGTTGATTGTTCTGATATGGTTGTTGTAACGTGACGAGGAAAGGGTACACTCATATTCCAAAATGTTAGGGTTCCCATATTCCATAGTTGAATAGTTCATTTGCAAAGAACTCGCATCATTTTGGCTTATTGTGATTGGCTTTTTATACAACGTCCAGATTGTTTGATTATCTATAAGTTTTAGATTGGTAATCAGTATTGGTTTATTAATATACGCCCGTTTAAGCAAGTCTGGGTTGAATGAAATTAATCCTTTATTTGTACCGAAGTACAAAGTGTTGTCGTCTGACTTATATCCACTATTATATGGGAACTGGTTACCTGTAATAACATCTTTTTGGAGATAGATTTTGTTTATTGAGAACCTATTTGGAATGAATTCCACTAGGCCGTGGCTCGTGGACATCCATATTGTGCCGGAGTCATCTTCAATGATGTCCCTTACTACATTGGATAATGAACCTTCAAAGTCACAATGTAATACTTCGAGCGAACCCGATTTGATGCAGTACAACCCAAATCCGGAAGTTCCTATCCACAAATTACCCTTTGCATCAGTATATATACATGAAACGCTTATATTTTGTGGAATAGATGACTCAATCTCAAATAATCCTTTTTTGATATCAAGACGTCCCATTCCTTGGCTGAAAAAGCCCATTAATAACTGATTGTTGCGGCCTTCTTCAAGGCAATGGACAAATTTCTTACCTACTATAGTAACAAATTCAAAGGAATCATTCTTTGGGTTATATTTAAATAATCCTTCTTTGGTTGCCACAAATATGTCACCAATTTGTGTTTGAAGGATACTCAGGCAATCATTTGAGGTGAGCGAATATCGTTTAACGACTTTATTTATAGAAGTGTCAAAGAGAAGAATACCATCTCCGTATGTTGATATCCATAAATGATTATTTACTTCAATCATTCCGGTTACAGGAGTTCCATAGGGGATACTGAATAAATCAGAAATATCAGTATTCTCTTTTGTCTCCGGATTATAGCGGCTGATATAACCTTCTTCGCTACCTATATAAATGTTGCCATCTTTTGCTCCACTAATTTTTCGAATCATTTTTCCCGATATATAACCTTTCATAGTGCGCCCTATTGCTTCTTCAGAAGGAATGAGACGATTAATGACTTCTTCGTTCGGTGCCCAGCAACGCAAACCTCCACTAAAAGTACAAGCCCATACATTGCCGCTATCGTCACTATATAAATTAGATATATTTTCGCCACCAAGAGAAAAATCTTTTAAATCACCAGGATATTGTTTCTCGATTGTGCCTGTGGCAGTGTCATACATAATCAGGCCGAACGTTGTCCCAATCCAGCAAATGCCGGAGCTATATATCAAACTTGATACCCTGACCCCATGTTCAATAATTTTCGGACTAACAATATGCTTGATAGATCCATCATTAATGTCTATTATACTTATTTGACGAGAATCGCTGAGAGTTAAAAATTTAGAATCACCCATATATTGAATCATGCTGAGAGAGGCAGACTCTTCTAGAATAGTGCTTTGTATGACTCTATTTTGTGCGTGATCATATGTAATCAATTTATTAGTGCCGTTAGTTGACACAATAATATTATTGTCTATGATACAAGATTTATTCAAAGAAAGATCTTCCGTACCATTAATTTTTGTCAACTCCTTAGAAATTTTTGAATACATCCAAAGACCTTCCGAAGATGTGAACCAAATATTCCCATCAGCATCAATATTTAAGTCAGTAATTGTAAGGCTAGATAAACCTTCGATGTTGATATATGTTTCTTTTTCGATGTCATAATATCCGCTACCAGTAGTCGCAATCATCCAAATGCAATTATCATTATCTTTAGCCATAAGGCTTATGTTGCCATGGCTGTCAGCCAGATAAACTTCATTTGTCAATTTAGTAAACCCATTGCCATTGAAGTAATATACACCTTCTCTTGAACCAAGCCACATTCTGCCGAAATCATCTTTGCAGCAGCTTGAAATGCTGAGGCCAAAAAGTCCGTCCGCATCAGTATATTGCGTGTAAAAATGATGCACTTTATTCTCTTGTGCTCTTGTAGAAAAGAACACAAGCATCAGCATCAATACTGTGAGCAATCGCTTCATTTTATTTAACCGCAATTTAGTTTCTACAAATTTAGTCTTAGTGTTTTTCATGTTGTATTGCTTATTTATATATATGTGTAAAATTTGAATCAGTATTTCTTATTGTTTATTCCGCAAAGAGTCTGGCTGGTGAATGAAAATGATCATACTTTAGTAATTTCTTAGCTCAACGTATCAAATTTGTATCATTATCAAATATAGTACTATTATTTGATAGAATTTTGATATGGCTGGTAATGTGGAAAGGGTAGCTTCATCTCAGATTTAAAAAACCAAATCAAACTTAATAATAACTAAAAATCAATTACCATGCTAAGAAAGCTATCTACTGCAGTATTGATGGTACTTTTTATTGTACTTTCCATCAATACTTATGCTCAATCCGCAAGGATTAGT
>JAAZCF010000264.1 GCA_012513425.1 Bacteroidales bacterium | reverse complement strand
GGCTGAGGATGGGATACGATAGTCAGGTGTTTGAGTAACTAATACAATAGCCCCTATCGTTTCCGGTTGTATGTCTTTCTGTTTCATCAAATACCTAGCGGCTTCGTATGATAAGTCAGACGCCGTTTGCTCTCGGTTAGTGACGCGACGCGAGATTACTCCGGTCATTTTACTGAATTTCTGGACGGTTTCTTCTCCAAAAACATGAGCGTATTTTTCGAGCAGTATGTCTCTAGTCGTTGGAACTGCACAAGCAACTCCACTAATTCTTATATTCTCAAAAGCTGATTAAATCAAAGTTAAATATCCCCTTTTTTTAAAATTAAAGTTAACACAAAATTTTTCTCATCGCTGCTTGTGCACCGGTGTACATGGATCTTTAATAGGTAATGATAGTTGAACCCCAAGAAAACCCTACCCCAAATCCTGATAACAAAATCTTATCGCCTTTATGCAATCGTCCTTCTTCTTCAGCTCGTTTCAAAGCAATAGGGATGGTTGCCGATACCGTGTTGCCGATGTCTTGCATATTTACATAAAATTTTTCCCTGGGGATATTTATCTTCTTCCTCAAATAGTCCAACATAAACTTATTAGCCTGATGAAATACGAACAGATCAATATCAGCTAATGCTAAATTGTGCTTCTCTAAGACATTCTTTACACTCTGAGGAACAACTCGAATTGAAAAATTAAACACTTCAGCCCCATCCATAAATAGATTGTCCTGAGAACGAATAGAGCCGTTATCCTCATACTCTTTCGCGGTAGCTTCAGAACGCGGCAATCTAGCCCCGCCGGAAGGGATGATTAAGGCATTCTTGCCGCTGCCATCGGTCCCCAAGTCAAAATCGCCAATAGCATGTCCATTATGACCAATTAGCGTTGCCGCAGCGGCCTCGCCAAAAATGGTGCGGGTGCTTTTATCCAGCCTGTGTATATGCTTAGTATAGGTTTCTGCGGTGAGCAATAATACGTTCTGGGCAACTCCAATGCTAACTAAGCCTTTGGCTATAGCCAACCCATAGATGTAGGCAGAACAACCTAAATTAAAATCAAACGCTCCTGCAGTTTGGGGTATTCCTAATCTATCTTGCAAAATACAGGCCGTTGTAGGCAGTTGATAATCTGGACTTTGGGTAGCCAATAGAATAAAATCAATATCCTTGGGTGAAATCACACCGGATTCAAAGAGTTTTATTGCAGCTGTTTCAGCCAAATCAGACGCACATTCGCCTTCTGAAACAACATGACGCGCTGCAATACCAGTCTTTGTGAGAATTTTTTCAGGTGTCCAACTGTCATATATCTGAGCCAATTCCTCATTAGTTAAGACTTTTTCAGGAAGCGTATATTCAATAGCCTTAATCCCAATATCCACTAATTCACTTCCTTAACGTTGTGTTCTATTTCATCCAGTGTCTTGCGATCAACAACCCTCTACGGTTAGTTCCTCAGCTAGTCCTCAAAACAATCAAGGTAAAATTATTATAGTTCGACCTCTCATGAAAGCTCAGTACCTAAGATCAGGGACTGTTTCGCTCGGGACAAATCTCATCTAGGTTTAAAATAAAAATTTTTTTGCCGGGTAACCCATAACCTTTGT
>JAAZCF010000263.1 GCA_012513425.1 Bacteroidales bacterium | reverse complement strand
TTCCTATTGATGAAAGTCTTGCCATTTCCGATCAAACTGCTGAAGATCAGCAAAAAGTCAACGATTCTGACAAAGCTCAACAAGAGGAGGTTTCAACTCCTGATGTTGAGGATTTCTTGAGTCACAGAGTCAAGTGGTATGAATCTATTTACATTATTGCAAGAAAATACAATATTACTCAAGAGTCTATCTTAAAAACCAATAATCTGAAAAGTGGCATTTTAAAGACTGGCCAAATTTTAAAGATACCTAAAGCAAACTATAATGATGCAGTGGGTAAAATGGTAGAAGATGAGTTTTTAGGCAATGCTGACGATGTTTCCGATGAAGTTTTTAATCAAGAGGAAGCTGTTGAGAATGATGAATTTTTAATAACTCCATTCTCAGGTAAAGCAAAAATTGCTTTGATTTTGCCGTTTAAGTCCACCTCCAAGCCAAGTTCCAATTATTTAGATTTTTATAGCGGTTTTCTTTTGGCAATTAATAAAATAAAAGCTGAAGGAACAGATGTTGATCTTACTGTGTATGATCTCTCTAATTTTAAGTATACTTCAGAGCTTGCCTCTGCAAAATATCTGGGTGATATTGATTTTGTTGTCGGCCCTGTGATGAGTAATGATATAGAAGCAGTTATGGATTTCTGCAATACTTATCACATTCCACTCATCTCTCCTATGGACCAAGATGCTCATTCGTTACTTGCAGAAAATCCGTATCTTATACAAGCCCCAGTGTCCTCTGAGATGCAACTTGATAATCTCATAAAATCAATAGGTTTCCGCTCCAACAGCCAAGATAATGTTGTTGTTATTAGAGAGACAGGTTCTGATGCAAGTTATTTCAATTCGGTAGAAGCTGCATTGCAACGAGCTGCGATTCCTTACAAAATCTTTAGTTATGGCATTCTTTCAGGTAGACAAATAGATGCTCCTCTTAGAAATGCATATCTTGACTTGACAAAACATAACCATGTCATCATAGCTTCAGAAAAAGAAGCTTTTGCTAGTGATGCAGTGCGCAATATAAGTTTGTTGGCTATTGATTCGGAGAATCCTTACCAGATAACTGGCTATGGTAGTAACCGCCTTAGAAGCTTTGAAACAATTGAAATAGAGTCTTATCAGAATATCTCAATGCACTTCTCATTGGGCTATTATGTGGATTATTCAAATACAGATGTTAAAGATTTCGTTTTGAAATATAGAGCTTTGTTCCGGACAGAGCCCGCAGCATATGCTTTCCAAGGCTATGATTTGGCATACTATTTTTTAAACGCTTTGCGCAATTACGGAAAGGGTTTTTACAATAATTTGGGTGGCATTGATATGCAATTGCTTCAGTCAAATATGCAATTTGAAAAAGCTTCTCTTTGGGGCGGCTTCCAGAACAAAGCTACAAAAGATATTATCTATCGAAATGATTATTCAATTTTTTGTCGTTAGAAATTAACATCTGCGTCAATTCCAACTTTCCAAGGCACAATAGTGAGTGAACTACTGGCCATAGCATACTTAATGTCGCTATTTTCTGGATCTTCTTCATCGGCACTGATTCCTTGACGGGTGATGACAACATCGTATATATATCTATAATTTGATTTGACCCCATAATGGTCTGCGCTCTCGACATTTTGTCCACCTTTGCCTGCGCAATTGATGGGAATACTCCAATAATATATTTCTGAAATGTTGTCGCCATCAGCATCCAGTCCGGCTTTGATAATCATTCTGATGCAATCTGAACCGCTGAGTTCATTGACTGAATATTTCTGATAAGGGAAGAAATAGTGACTACTTGGAGCTTGTGAGCCATCAGCTATTACATTGTGAACATCATCTGCAATAATATTGGCCATTGTCAAATTACCGTCTGCATCCCAGGTAGAGCCATTTACAGAGCCACTTGATGTTCCGCTGAAATTCATCTGATTCGGCACATTAGTCAGATATATTTCCACATTAGAAAGACTTTTCCCGGCCAAAGGAGTTCCCGCAAAATTGACAGTAAGTGATTGTAGTTCAATTTTCGCAACCAACCTTGATACTGCCATTATCACAGGAGTTGGTGCTTCGGTACTCAATGTAGCTTGAGTGCTGCCAACCAATGTAAAGTTTTCTGAGTTTTCGTCTTGCAGTAATGCAATTGTATTGTTGAATTGAGTTTCATTTTGGATACTATTAACTACTAGATTGTGGGCATTTACTACAGCATAGATTGTTTTTTCACCGGCAGTAGCTTGAATAGCCTCGCTTTTGCTTGTCATGTGCTTATATCCGTCTAAGTTTCCTTCACTATTAAACACAAATACATCTGCGTAGATAAAAGTACTGTCTTGAGCCTCAGTAGTGGTAATAGTGCTTTTTGCATTTGTTTCGTTGCTAAGGGTTACTGACGCATAAGCAATATGTTCTTTTTCATTTAACATTGTTTCTTCATTGCATGCTGAAAGGATGGCCATTCCTGCGAATGCGAGCATAAATAATTGTTTTTTCATGTATTATAATTTTTAAAAGTTAGTAATAAATCGAAGATGAAATGAGTATGGAAGAAGAAATGTTCCTATTGTATTTATATTCACAGCATAATTCTCCATAGCTATAGCCTAATTCTGAAGGAAGGCTTGTAATTTCTCCTTTTTCATTGACATAAAACCATTCTCTTGACAGATCATCTATTAAATACCAAACAAAATCTCTATTATCCATTTTTCTTTTAGTAGAAGGGTCAGTGTTCCAGGTTAGATATACTTCCAATTCCGTAAATGTGGATAGATAAGTGAAATAAAGCTCTTCTGGTTCAAATTCTATTTTAGTGATGCCATTTAGTGTGGTAATAGTGTGGCTTCCTGTGTATCCATTATATTCGCAGCTGATGGTAACAATTCCCAAACGCATTCCATAGAGCATTAATTTGTTAGTGGTACTTAAGTTAATAATGCCTTCGTTGTCGCAAGTCCATGAACACTTGTCAGGAGAAATCCATTCTCTAGTGTTGGTATTGTTATATATTATGTATACATCGCCCCTGACAGATGTCCCACAAACTAATGTGGAACCAAGATTTTGTATTTGAAGCCCAGTTATTTCTTTGATAATATTTACACTAATAGTGTCTTTTATCATGCTGCCGTCACAACTTGTGGCAATAATGGTTGTTGTACCTGCATTGAGAGGAGTTATGATACCATTTTGAATTTGTATGAAATTATTATCATAAGAATATGCCAAATTTTTGTTTGTGGCTTCAGTGGGATATATATCAGCACAAATCGTATATTTCTGACCATAGTATAAGTCGGTATCAAGATTCATAACGATTTCTGAAACGTAATAATTCAGCATAGTTTTGGATATTCGCCAACTATTTTCGTCCAATCCATCATCACTGGGTTTTATCGTTACAAAATAGTTATGGTTGCGCTCTACATCAAAATTGGATGTCAAATCTGAACCCAAATAGCATCGATATGTGACAGTTCCATAGCTTTTGCTGGAACGATAGTCAACATCAATTTCCATGTAGCTGCACAATTCAGAATAGCGGTTAGTGTCATCAAAGCATTTACCACTCTGGAGATTATTTTCTGGCAATAAATCACCTTGCATGTTTTCGAACATATATAATGAAACAGTTTTGCCATCATTGATTTTTGTCAAGTCTGAATAATTGGCAGATTCTCCATTAATTAAAATATCTGTTGACTGTGATGCTGACGACGGAGCAAATAATGACATTGTGTTTGGAACATTCTTCATCTGCAAGCGTGTTACCTTGAATGAAGAGACATCACTCAAAGCTGACAGATCAAAATCAACAGATATCATAGCTACGCAGCGCATAAGAAGGATTGCGAGAGAACTATTTGAAAGGATTCCTTGTTGTAAAGAAACGCCGCTCATAGCTATTATGTCTCCTTTTTTGGCAAAGCCAGTAGGACCGGTAATACTTATTTTATATTGTTTTAAATCGTCGGATGTTGAAGTATAAGTCTCGGAGAGTAAATTTCCACAGTTGGCAATGAAATAGAAATCATATTTTTGGCCAGGGATGGCTTCGAAAGAGATGCTACTTATTGTTCCATACCGATATTCGCTATATACTTTAGCCTTTGTTGTGGCATCATACACAAATACATTCATGTTGGAAATAGTATTATCATTGATGGATACCACTTTTGTTCCATTATTTTCTTGGAATACGAAGCTTACTGTGGCTATGTTTTTAGGTTCCGGGAACCTTTCCGAGCAGCCTGCAGCAATCGCCAGCAAAACTGTCGTAATAATAATCTTTCTCATCTGCTATTAGATTACTATTTCTGCACTAAAGCTGTAAGTCCAATCATTGATAATGATGGCAGGGCTTGAAAATACTGCATCTACAGGTTTGTCTGCAATATCTCCGCCTGGATTTTTGATTGTGAGACTGTAGTCGTAGCTGCTATTTTTGCTAACTCCGGTAACTTGCAGAGGCTTTTCACCATAATACCCAAGATTAACAGGGATTGGATAGTAATATGTTTTGCCTCCAATTTGCGCCTCAACAGTCAGATAAATGGCTTTGTCCAGTTCGCTGTCTATACTGCCTGGATGTTCATAACTGAAAAAATAATGCGGGGTATCATGCTTTTTCCCGTCTTCAATCTTGCCTAACTCCTCCAAAACAAGATGCTCCGCATCAATAGTATTGTTATATCTGGATCTATGGTGAATTCTATTGTTCATCTGTGCGTCACCATCGATTGTGCTTTCTCCAATAGCATTCACCAAATAGACTTTTGTATTCTCAAGTTGTTCTCCTTCCCATGGACTGCCACTAAAATCTACAGATATGCTTCGCAGCGATATTCTAGCCACAAGAGCTGAAACTGGAATAGTGACCAATTCTGCATATTGTATATAGGCTCTTGTGGCTCCAAACATTAAAACATGCTGAGTGTCCTCGTCTGCCAAAGCGACCATTGTTTCGCTGAGTTCTTTCCTTTTGTAAATGTTGTCAAGATTAATAGTTGAGTTTACTATTGCGCAGAACTCCGCTTCTCCTGTTTGTAATTCCAATGGTCGCTCTGAAACTGCTTCCAAGCTTTTATATTTTTCATGAAGCAGAAGTTCACCTATATTATTAAATACCAATACATCAATTGTTGCCACATTTTGAAGATCATTATCTGATTTAGTTTGCATCATCAATGTAGATGGGAATACTCTCACACTTACCCCTATTTTTTTCTTCAATTCGTCTTTTTGGCTGCAAGCCACTATAGAGGCTATGACAACAATCATCACTACAAATCTTTTCATACCCTTTGGTTTTTTTTGTTCGACAGCAAAGATATGGAAGGTGAAATGGATTGTGTATCAGTTTTTTAGCCAGATGGTTTTACTTTTTTTATTTGCGAAATAACGCATTCATTTATTGCAAAATACAATAGTCATGAGTTTTTTTAAAAACTCATGACTATTGTTAAGAATTAGATATATGCTTCGCCTTTTAAAAAAATTAAAAAGTCTTATAAATGACGACAGGTTTAATAAAACAAATAGAATAATTAGGATAGAGATTTAAGCAGTTGCTCAATTCTATTAATTTTAACTGAGGTCTCTTTTTCTATCATGCAAATAAATGAATTTTCATCTAGATGTCCGTATACTGCGTTCATTTCTTGTTCATTAGAGAATGTGGCTTGTCGGAAAGGGTTAGAATAGTCTTTTGCTCTTGTTACTTTGACCTGCTGGCAAATATATTTATAAATGTCAATTTGCCTTGAAATAGCTTCTTTCCATTCATCAGTATTAATCTTATCAACTCTTAAGACGAAGCGCAGACATAAGTAGGCATGGCGCAGTTTGTCGTCAGGGTAGCGTTTCCAGATTTCATTATACCGTTCATGGATATCATCCCAACTATCCAGTTTTCCATTGCAAATATCTTTGCGCAGTTCATTGACATCGCATTGAGTCATCAACTGCCCGCCGAAATTGATCCAAAAGCGCCTTCTTTCGCTATCGTAGTGGTCGGAAAGATTAGTTAATGATTGTGTTGGATTGTTATCCAAATGAGCTAATATATTTGAAATGGCATAGTTGATAATCATATCTTTATAAGCATAATATGAGTTGTATGCCTTTAATATGCGCACTTTTCTATGGCTGTTTTCAAATCCTTCGGCTAATATTTCAAGATTGTCGACTACATCTCGAGGATCGGCAAATAATTCATGGCCTTTTTCTCTCAAATAAGTATAGCTTTTTTCTGATTCATCGCCATTGGCTTTTAACCATGCTTTTGCGGCAAAAACTTCCAGCAATTTGATTGCAGAAATTGCCTCTTCCATACTGTCTGGAGCAAAGCTGTCAAATTCAATATTTTGCATCTTGAAAACGCGGCTGTCTCTATTGGTGTATTTCCAGCTGTTGCGCTGAAGAGCATACATATTATATTGCCACCAAAATGCCGGCACGATATCAAGACAGTCCTTTTCTGAGTTGTTAGAGACCAGTGTGAAAGGCATTTGAATATTCAATTCATGAGCATAATCCGCTTTTTCCAAAAGTGTGAATGAAGCAAAGCAACAAGAGTGTTTTATGCTGCAGCATAGTCCGGGCCAAAAACCCCTTCCGGCTACAATCTCTCCATCGTTAGAGCGACTATTGTGGTTAGACCCAAGGGTGGCTCCGGCAGCAATGTTGCTCTGCCCCATAATGAGTGAAGCAATTAAGAAAGAGTTGTTGTGATGCTGCTCGTGAGCAGGGTAAATGAGGTTGTTGAGAACTTCACAACAAGATATTGTTGAGTTGTCACCCAGAAATGAATTGATGAGTCGAGCACCATATTTCAGTTTACTGTTGCTTCCAATAATAAATCGAATAGCTGTTGTGGAATAAAAGATGTTGCAGCCATAGCCAACAATACCATTGACCATAATCACATTTTCACCTATTTGAGTTGGCTCGCTGAATGAAGAGTTGATTGTAAGGTTTTTCAGCTTGCTGGCTCCTTTGATGTAACAATTATCTCCAATTTTTACATCTTTGATGATTGATGAATTCTTAACTACACAACTATTGCCTACTTCGCCATAATAGCCTCTGTGGCTGTCATATTTTTTTTGAGTTATCTCTTTAAGACGTTCTTGAAGTTTTTTATCGTCAACATATTTTCCCCACAAATATGCATCAGCGGCCAACATTCCATCAAAAGGACAAACTTTTCGAGCGCCTGTTTCATTCATAATCTCCAGATATACCCTCACACTTTCGTCTTCACCATCTTTAATTATGCCGTTGCCAAATTTTGCGTGATCAGTACAAGACATTTCATCTATATTGAACAACATACAATTGTCACCTATAATATAATGGCTAAGGTATTGGACATTGTGAATTGCAACATTATTCCCAATGTCACATGAATGGATCGTGCAATTGGTGATACCTATCGTAAGTTTCAAATCGTGATAAGCTAGAGCATTTGGGGACATTTTTCCAATGCGGACCAAGCCGAAAAAACTGCAATGTTTTACAAGCTCAGCATCAAACTCTTCAGCCACAAGAATTGTGTCCCAATCTGATGCAGTATTGTGATTTCTTACAAGTATGGCAATTTCAGCTGCGCTTAATTTTCTCCATCCGCCTTCCGGTTCTGAGGATTGTAGATTTCTATATAAATATTTATCCTTGCCATCTTCTAAGAAGTAAGGGTCAATCCAACAATTGTAAATGTTGTCAGAAGGAATGGTGGTAACTACATTCATAGGTTTTTGTTAATATCAAAAATTATAGGGGAGAAGTTGTATGACCCTGTTATGTGGTCAATGTCATAAATTGAAATATGCTCAATCATTCGTTTCCCAACAATGTCCGTTTGAATAATGTCTGCTCTGTACCCATAAATGGTAGAGGCAGCTTCATTCATAGCAAACTTTGCATCCAATGGTCTACCGAACTGCAAAGGTATAATCCTTTTGGCGTCTTTGCAGATAATTTCGAAGTCTCCATCTTCTGCAAAATTATAAGAACCATAAATACCGCTTATTGAGCTCCAATCAACGCTTACATGAGTGCGTGAAAAGTCTCCTTTGGCGTATCCCACAATGGTGGAAGGCTCTCTAAAATAGATAGGTATCAGACAACTATCGTCTTGGAGTTGAAAAATCATAATCGCAAATATAAATATTATTTTTCTACCTTTGTGAACATGAAAATTGTATTTCTTGACACAGATGTTGTATCCGTAGATATCTCTTTGACTCCAATTGAGGCTTTGGGTGAGCTTACTTGCTATGGCACCACGACTCCGGATGAAATACCATCTAGAGTGGATGATTGCGAAGTTTTGATTATCAATAAAGTAAAGATTGGCAAGCCTCAAATAGATGCTGCGCCTCGCTTGAAGCTTATCTGTGAAGCGGCCACCGGTGTGGATAATGTAGATGTTGCATATGCAGAATCAAAAGGAATAAAAGTTAAAAATGTTGCAGCATACTCCACTGACAGTGTTGTTCAGACTACTTTTTATCATTTGCTGAATTTAGTTTTTCATTGTGGTCATTTCGACAGTTATGTCAAAGACGGCAGATATGGTGCATCAGGTTTGTTTACAGATTTGAGTCGTAAAATTATGGAGTTGGCTGGAAAAACATATGGTATCATAGGTATGGGTAATATTGGCAGTAAGGTTGCTCAATCAGCCACAGCTTTCGGCATGAAAGTATGCTAGTATTCGACTTCTGGAACAAACCATTGCTGTGAATACCCTGCACTGCCGCTGGAAGAGTTGCTCAAATGCTGCGATGTTGTTTCCATTCATGCACCGCTGAATGAGCGCACCAATGCCCTTATCGGCTATAGAGAGCTCTCCATGATGAAACAGACGGCATATCTAATAAATATGGGTAGGGGACAGATTGTTGTAGATAATGACTTAGCCAGAGCAATAGACGAAGGCCTCATTGCCGGAGCCGGATTGGATGTATTTGCTCCTGAACCGCTTTCTTCAGATAATCCATTATTGCATATTGCTAATCTTCAGAAGCTTAGCCTGACTCCTCATATTGCTTGGGCAAGTGTTGAGGCTAGACAGAGATTGGTGGAAGGTATTGCAGAAAATATACTATCTTTGCGCACGCAAAAAAATAACCAATATTTTAATTAATATGATTTATTCAAAAGAAGTGCAGCAGATGTGCTGCGTGGCTAAAGGCGCAAATCACGCCAATGCTCCTATTCCTGAGGAAGGAAAATGGGTGCATTCAAAAGAAATAAAAGACATCTCCGGTCTTACACACGGCATCGGATGGTGCGCTCCTCAGCAGGGTTGCTGCAAGCTTACCCTTAATGTGAAAGAAGGTATTATTGAAGAGGCTCTCGTTGAAACTCTAGGTTGCTCAGGTATGACTCACTCAGCTGCTATGGCATCTGAAATACTTCCTGGCAAGACTCTTCTTGAAGCTTTGAATACTGACCTCGTATGCGATGCTATCAACACAGCAATGCGCGAGCTCTTTCTTCAAATAGTTTATGGACGATCACAGAGTGCATTCAGTGAGGGTGGCCTTGTAATTGGTGCTTCTTTGGAAGACCTCGGCAAGAACCTTCGTAGCCAAATTGGAACAATGTTCGGTACGAAACTTAAAGGTTCTCGTTATCTTGAAATGACAGAAGGCTATTGCACTCGCATGGCCCTTGATGCCAACAATGAAGTAATCGGTTACGAATTTGTTAACCTTGGCAATCTTATGGATGCTCTTAAAACCGGTGCAGCAGGTCCTGAAGCTATTGAAAAAGCCAAAGGCACTTATGGCCGCTTTAATGACGCAGTCAAATATATAGACCCACGTAAAGAGTAAACACTATGGCATTATTTGAAAGTTATGAGCGTCGTATTGATCAGATCAATGCAGCTCTCGCAAAATATGGAATCGCAAATATCGAAGAAGCTAAAGCTATCTGCGAATCAAAAGGCTTGAATCCATACAAAATTTGTGAAGACACACAAAAAATCTGCTTTGAAAATGCAAAGTGGGCTTATGTAGTAGGTTCAGCTATCGCCATTAAAAAGGGTGTTAAGAATGCAGCTGATGCAGCTGAAGCTATTGGTGAAGGCCTTCAGGCTTTTTGTATCCCAGGTTCAGTGGCTGATGACCGTAAAGTAGGTCTTGGCCATGGTAATCTTGCAGCTCGTTTGCTCCGCGAAGAAACTGCTTGCTTCGCTTTCCTTGCAGGTCACGAATCTTATGCAGCCGCTGAAGGCGCTATCAAGATTGCAGAGATGGCAAACAAAGTTCGCAAGAATCCACTTCGCGTTATCCTTAATGGTCTTGGTAAAGATGCTGCTAAGATTATTTCTCGCATCAATGGCTTTACTTATGTTCAGACTCAGTTTGACTTTGCCACAGGCAAAGTAGCTGTTCTTTTAGAGACAAAATATTCTGAAGGTGTTCGCGGTGGTGTACGTTGCTATGGTTGTGATGATGTTCGCGAAGGTGTTGCTATTATGCACATGGAGGGTGTTGATGTTTCTATCACTGGTAACTCAACCAACCCAACCCGTTTCCAACACCCAGTTGCAGGTACATACAAGAAAGAATGTGTCGAGCAAGGAAAGAAATATTTCTCTGTTGCTTCAGGTGGTGGCACAGGCCGTACACTTCACCCAGATAATATGGCTGCCGGTCCTGCTTCTTATGGTATGACAGACACTATGGGTCGTATGCAGTCTGATGCTCAGTTCGCCGGCTCTTCTTCAGTTCCTGCTCACGTAGAAATGATGGGCTTCCTTGGTATGGGTAACAACCCTATGGTTGGCGCTACTGTAGCAGTAGCTGTGTCTGTCGATCAGGCTTTGAATTAATTATCCATTTATTTTATTTAATTGTGGCTCGTGACCGTTTGGTTGCGAGCCATAATTATTTATGAGTATAATTATTCATAATTATCATATCGTTATCTTCTACTTTATTAATAATTCTTTTTTTGTATACTTATGATAACAAACTGTAACCAATAAAACGAGAAAGAGTTCCAAAACATAAGCAAAAACGATTTTTAAGTTATATAATAAAAATGTAATTGATTTAGATGCTTTTTTTAAATATAATTGGTACTTATAAATAATATACCTAAATTGCACTGAATTATACTAGGTAAAATACCTTAACTAATTTATTATAAAACCTTATTTACTAACTTAAAGCATTACTTATGAAACAAAATTTCATGAAAATGACAATCTTCTTTAAGATGTTGTCTGTGGCTTTTGTGCTTTGTGCATTCACTTTCAGCGCAATGGCTCAGAATATCACCGTTAAAGGGATTGTTAAGGACGCTAATGGTCAATCAGTTATTGGCGCAAGCGTTCTTCAAAAGGGTACGCTCAATGGTTCTACTACAGATGTAGACGGAGCATTCCAATTGTTAGTGCCTTCTAATGCCACATTGCAGGTTTCATTCATCGGTTACAAAACCGTTGAACTTGCTGTGAACAATAGAAGCACTATCAATATTACTCTAGAAGAAGACAGTGAGCTTCTCGAAGAAACAGTTGTTATCGGTTACGGTACAGCTAAAAAATCTGACGTTACTGGTTCAATTTCTTCTGTTAACCAGGAAACATTGAGACAAATCCCTGCAGGTGACATCACTTACGCTCTCCAAGGCCGCGTAGCCGGTATGGAAATGCGTCAGACATCATCGTCTCCAGGAGCTTCAATGAGAATCCGTATTCGTGGTAATCGTTCTCTTTCAGCATCAAATGACCCACTTATCGTTCTTGATGGTATTCCTTTCTCAGGTAGTCTTTCCGACATCAACACTGATGACGTTAAGAGTATTGACGTATTGAAAGATGCTTCTTCAACAGCTATCTATGGTTCACGTGGAGCCAATGGTGTTATCATGATTACAACAGAGCGCGGAAATCAAGGCGCTCCTGCACGAGTAACATTTAGTTCTTATGCAAGCTACAAACAATGGTTACCTTATCCATTTATGAATACAGAAGAGTATACTACAATGCGTGATATGGCAGGTAAATATGCAGATGCTGCTGATGAACATAGAGATCTCTATGACACTGACTGGCAAGCTATTTATTATGAGCCTGGTTATTCTGTTCAAAATAACTTAAGTGTAACCGGTGGTACAAATGGTGGAAACTATTCACTTGGTTTGAGCTACTACAAAGATGAATCAAACATCCCTACTGAGGGTTTTGATCGTGTTACAGTTCGTGCCAGCTTAGATCAAAGCATTGGAAAGTATTTCAAGATTGGTTTCTCTACCAATATGGGTAAAAATAAAAAT